>JAHFSN010000179.1 GCA_023265735.1 Spirochaetaceae bacterium
CGGCCTTCGTGGACCGGGGGGGACTCGTCCTGGGGGTCTGCAACGGGTTCCAAACCCTGGTCAAAATGGGCATCCTCCCGAATTTGGAGGGGGACTGGACCCCTGAGACCACCCTCATTGGCAATGACGTGGGCGTCTTCCAGGATCGGTGGGTGGGGGTTTCCTACAATTCCCGAAACCCGAGTCCCTGGCTCGCGGGGCTGGGAGATGCCGACCTCCCCATCCGGCACGGGGAGGGGCGATTCCAGGTCGCCGACCCACAGATCCTCAAGACCCTTCACGAAAGAAACCTCGTCGCCGTGACCTATCGGGGGCCCAACCCCAACGGCGCCATCGATGCCATCGCCGGAATCACCGATCCCACCGGACGAATCTTCGGGCTCATGCCCCACCCCGAGGCCTTCGTGACCCGGCTGAACCACCCCCATTGGAGGCGAAAGGCCGACGTGGGCCCCCTGGGCCTGAGGGTGTTCGAGAACGCGATCAGACACTTTTCTTAGCAGTGGAAGGAGCGCATCCATGGGCAAGCGGGTGCTCAAGCGGGACCTAGAGAAGCAGATCTTCGACCTCAAGAACCTCCTGGAAATCAGCAAGAGTCTGAGCTCCACGTTGGACTACAACATTCTCAACGATTCGATTCTCTATACCTGCCTCGGGGCGTTGACCGTGATGAAGGCCGCCTTCTTCTCCAAGAAGAGCATTGACGCCACCGATTTCACCCTCCACCGTTCCTTCCTGGGCTTCGATATTGACCACCAGCATTCTTACAGCATCCCCGAGCACTGTCCCCTGATCGACTACCTCAACAGGCACAACACCTGCCACGACCCCGAAACCCTCTACAAGCTTCTGCCTCCTTCGCCCGAGATCGCCGTCCTGGCGGGCATTGAACCCCACATCATCGTCCCCTTGAAGGCCAAGGGCGCGGTCAACGGACTCCTCGTCCTGGGGGAGAAGATTGGCGGGGGCAAGTTCGACGAGAGGGACAGGGACTACCTCATGAACATCGCCGGCCTCGCGGCCATCGCCATTCACAACGCCTATCTGTTCGAGCTGTCAACCACGGACATCATGACGACCCTGAAGCTCAAGCATTTCTTCATGAACAACCTGCAGGATCGGTTCCGCGGCATGAACGAGGAGAGCGATGCTCTGTCCCTCATCATGCTCGACATCGACCATTTCAAGCGTGTCAACGATTCCTACGGGCACCTGACGGGGGACGAAACCCTGAAGGGCGTGGCCATGATTGTCCAGGAGGGAATTCGGCTCATCGACATCGCCGCCCGGTACGGAGGAGAGGAGTTCATCGTTCTCCTCCCTGGCGTCGCCCTGTCCCGGGCCGAAGAGGTGGCCGAACGGATCCGCAAGCGCGTCGAGAAGGCCACCTTTGCGTCGGGAGCGCACCAGGTCCAGGTGACGGCCAGCTTTGGCGTGGCCCAGTTTAATCCCGCTGTGGACACCACGCCCCTGGTGTTCATCGAGAGGGTGGACCGGGCCCTCTATATCTCCAAGCAACAGGGCCGCAACCGTGTCACAGTGGCTGAATAGGTTATCCCCGTTCCCTTGCCCTTCAGGGGGAATTGCCCTATCCTGAATTTATGGCTTCTCTGTTACCCCCTACCGCCGCCGAGCTGAACCAACGGGCCCTGGACCTTCACCGTCGTTTGGCGGGAAAACTGGCGGTCGTGGCCAAGGAGCCCCTTCTGGGCCCCGCCGATTTGACCCTCCTCTACACCCCCGGTGTGGCCGAGCCGTGCCGCGAAATTGCGGCCCACCCGGAGAGTGTCTACGAGCTGACGGGGAAAGGAAATCTCGTCGCCGTCATCAGCGATGGCACCGCCGTCCTGGGCCTGGGAGACATCGGGCCCGAGGCGGGGCTGCCGGTCATGGAAGGCAAGGCGCTCCTGTTCAAGGAGTTCGCGGGCATCGACGCTGTCCCCCTCGTCCTCTCTACCAAGGAC
Source organism: Spirochaetaceae bacterium (assembly GCA_023265735.1). Classification (GTDB taxonomy): domain Bacteria; phylum Spirochaetota; class Spirochaetia; order JABEVK01; family JABEVK01; genus JAIFLN01. Next base: position 1,965 of record JAHFSN010000179.1, read on the forward strand.
CCCCAGGAAATTGTGGCCGCCATCCGGGCCATCGCCCCTTCGTTTGGGGGGATCAACCTCGAGGACATCTCGGCCCCCCGGTGTTTTGAGATCGAGCGGGCCCTTCAAGAGGCTCTGAATATCCCGGTCTTCCACGACGACCAGCATGGAACGGCCATCGTGGTTCTGGCCGCCCTCACCAACGCCGCCAAAAGGGTCGAGAAGGAATTTTCGAAGCTGAAGGTGGTCGTCAACGGAGCGGGGGCCGCCGGAACGGCGATCACAAAACTCCTCCTTTCGGCCGGGGTAGCGGACCTCACCGTGTGTGACCGTGCGGGCATTCTCTGTCGCGACGACCCGGGTCTGAACCCCGCCATGACGGAATTGGCTCAGATCACGAATCCTCGGCGCCTTTCGGGGGATCTTGCCGCCGCACTGAAGGGGGCTGATGCGTTTGTCGGAGTGAGCGCCCCTGGGGTGCTCACCAGCGACCACGTGAGGTCGATGGCGGCCCAGGCCATCGTCTTTGCTATGGCGAACCCCGATCCCGAAATCCGACCCTCGGACGCCAGGGCCGCCGGAGCCGCCGTGGTGGCCACCGGTCGATCCGACTTTCCCAATCAGATCAACAATGTTCTGGCCTTTCCCGGCATCTTTCGGGGGGCCCTCTCGGTCAAGGCTCGGCGGATCACCGAATCGATGAAGCTCGCCGCCGCCCAGGCCATCGCGTCGTTGGCGGGTTCCGGACCCGAGGGGCCCGAATCGATCGTCCCGTCGCCCTTCCACCGCGAACTCACCTTTCAGGTTTCTCTGGCCGTGGCCTCGGCTGCCCAAGACGAAGGCGTGGCCGGCCGGTCCTTTGATCGGGCCACCCTTGTCCAGACCATCCAGCAGGGGTTGGTCGAGGCCGGGGCCCACAGGGCGCTCCGAACGCGACATCATCAGATTTCTTCGGTGACCGCCTCGCGCCGCATCCAGGAACGGATTGGCGAAGGGCTAGTTCGGTTGGGCTTTCTCACCCAGGAGCACTGTGACAAGATTTTGGCGCTCCAGGGGGCGGGTGACCACCGACTCTTCGGCGAGATCGCCCTGGCCCTGGGGTTCATCGATTTTGACACCCTGATCGACTACCTCCGTCGTCCTGGGGCTGCTCCGTGAGCCAACTCGTCGAAGCCGAGATCTGGACCGTCGCCAAGACCGACCAGGGGAACGCGGTCCTGGTGAAGCCCGTGGACGGGGAGAAGGCGGTGCCGATCTTCATTGGACCCCTCGAAGCCCAAAACATCTTGCTGGGCCTTGGCGAAGTCGAGATTCCCCGGCCCCTGACCCACGATCTCCTCCTCAACCTTCTGTCGACCCTAGAGGCCAAGCTCATGCGGGTGGATATCCATACCCTGAGCGAGGGCACGTATTTCAGCAACCTCATCCTGGAGTTTCATAACCATCGCCTGGAAGTCGATTCTCGCACCTCCGATGCCCTGGCCCTGGCCGTCAGGGCGGGGTGCCCGATCTACATCGAAATGGGTCTGGTGGACGAGAACGGAGTCAGCCTGGAGCAGCTGAAACAGGCCGCCGTGGAGGCCGAATCCGACGAGGGGGACGACGAACCCGAGGCTGAATTGTCGGCCAAGGAAACGGAACTGGCCGACCTTCGGGTGAAGCTCGATCACGCGGTGGCCTCAGAGCGATACGAAGAAGCCGCTCAGCTGCGAGACCAAATCCAAAAACTGGAAAACAATTAGAGTCCCCTCCTGCAAGTACTTGAAGGATTCACAGGATGTGATCCGGTTCAATCCTTCCTAGCAATCCAAGCGGGCGGCGAGCGAAGCGAAGCCCATGTCGTTCTGGGCGAAGGAGATCGACATTTTGGCAAAGTCGAAGGAGAGCGAGGACCGCAGACGTACTGGAAGTACGTTGAGGACCGGAGCCGACTGAGACGAAGCCAAAATGGCGAGATCCGAGCCCAGGTTTTTGGTTGACGGCCGCGGGGCCCCGTTCTACAGTTGAGGGAGTTCTCCTGGTCGCTGGAGGTTCAACCCGATGGCCTTTCCTCCCTTTGATGTTTCCCTCACGGGTACGGCGGTTCCTCTCTCAGCGTTACGGTCCCATGGGGGGACCGGGGTGGGTGAATTCCCCGACCTGGTACTCCTCGGACGCTGGTGTCAGGATGCCGGACTTTCTCTGATCCAGATCCTTCCGATCAACGATACGGGTTCCGAGAGTTCGCCCTACAGTGCCCTGAGCGCCTTCGCCCTCCACCCCGTCTACCTCAGGCTGGCTGACCTGCCCGGGGCGTCTGTCTTCGACGAGAAGATCCGGGCCCTGGGACTGGAATTCAACGGTCGAGTGCAGGTGGATCACCGCAAGGTCTGGGCCGCCAAGGAGGAGCTGCTGCGGCAGATCTTCCAGAAGGTCGGTTTTCGCGCTGCGGACGCCGAGGCATGGCTGAAGGACAGGCCCTGGGGTCGGGAATACGCGGTCTTCTGGGGACTGCGGGAACGCTACGAGCGCCGGGGCTGGCAGGAATGGCCGGACCACCGGCAGGTTTCGCCCACCGACATCCAGAACCTCTGGGACGAACTGGGTCCTGAGGCCCTGTTTCCCGTCTGGCTCCAGATCCAAGCCGAGGCACAGTTGACCGACGCCGTCCGCCGCCTCGAGGAGCTGGGAGTGGCCCTGAAGGGCGATCTGCCCATCCTCCTCAACGAAGACAGCGCCGACGTCTGGGCCCATCCCGAGTACTTCGATCTCAGCCTGCGGGCGGGGGCCCCGCCTGACGGAATGAACCCCGAGGGCCAGAACTGGGGTTTTCCCATTTACCGCTGGGACAACTTGGCCCGAGACGGGTACCGCTGGTGGAAGGCCCGCCTCACCCACGCGGCCCGGTTCTACCAGGCGTACCGCATTGACCACGTCCTGGGCTTCTTCCGCATCTGGGCGACTCCCCATGAGAACCTCACGGCCGAACTGGGCCACTACCTGCCGACGCCGTCCCTCACAGAGGACCAATTGCGGCAACTGGGGTTCGATGAGCCGCGCCTCGTGTGGATGTCGGAACCTCACGTGTTCGGCGTCGAGTGGCGGGAACGGCTGGGCGACGAGGCCCCCTCCGTGGCCCAGGCCGCCCTGACCCAGATCGGCGACGAAGACCTGTTCCGGTTCCAGCCCCAGATCCGAGGCGAAAAGGACCTGATGAGCCTCCCGGTCTCCGACAAGGCCAAGTCCGTTTTGCTGGCGTGGTTCCGCGACCGGGCCCTCCTGAGGCAGGCCGATGGAACCTTTGTGGCCACCGCCCAGTACTTTTCGACCAAGTCCTATCACAGCCTCAGCCAGGACGAAACCTGGGCCTTCGAACGGCTTCTCCAGGAGACGTTTGAGCGGGTTCAGGGGGAGTGGGAGGTG
>JAHFSN010000180.1 GCA_023265735.1 Spirochaetaceae bacterium
GGTAGGTCTTCCCTGTTCCGGCGGGCCCGATGCCAAAGGTCACGTCGCACCGCCGCATGGCGTCCACGTACTCGACCTGGTGCCATCCCCGGGGAAACACCTTCGCGAACCCCTGGGGGATCACGATGGCGGTGTCCTGAAACTGCTTAAGTTTCGCTTCATCGTCCCCGGAAAGGGCCTCGGCCAGGGTGGCGATGAGGTCGGGGTTCACGTCCTGGCCCAGCTTGTGGCGGTCCCGGAGGAGGCGGATGAGGTGGTCGAACTGGTCGAAGGACGCCTGGTCCTCGGACGCCAGATGCAGCTCGTTGCCCAGGGCGTAGACGGGAATGCCGATCGCCGCCTCGAGGGCGTCGAGGTTGGCGTGACCAGCGCCGCAAATTTGGGTCAGGAAATCATCTTCTTCGATGACGATCTTCACCGTCGGTGTCAGGGATTCCTCCAGGTCCGGCGGGGCCGGATCCCCTGGGATACTAGCGGCACCGGTGAACGTCCGTCAAGGAGTCGTGGTCGGCAGGGCCGTCGAAGTGGTGGTTTGAGTCGAGGTCGCCGCGGTATCCTTCGGGTTGGTGAGGGTCCCGTTCTGGTCCACCTGCAGCCGGGTCTTGAGTTCGGGGATCGGCAGCCACTGGACGAGGTGCCCTGCCACTGGTACTGGGAGATGCGCCCGGTGGTCACCAGTTGCGGCGACCCCGTGTAGCTGAGCTTGATCTGCCAGTCGTCGAGGTAGTGGACCGCCGCGATGGTCAAGTTGCTCATCTTGAAATTCGAGCGCCGAAGGGCCGCCGTGTCCCAGATCGAGAGGGAGTCCAAAATATCCTTGGCGGGGTTGACCGTCGAGACAACGCCGTCGCCAAAACTCTCGACCAGGAACGGAAAGTACCGGAACGCGGCTCGGTTGACCACGCCCTGCTGAACCTGGATGTCGATAAACCGGGCGAGCTTGTAGATCAAGGCGTAGTTCAGCGTGAACGGCATGTCGGAATACTGCTGAAGGTTGATGGGCCAGCTGGCGTTGACCCTCGCCGACAGCGAATTGCGCCAGTGCCACCATTGGACGAGGGGAATATCGAGCGTGTACCCAAAGAACAGCTGGGACGGAAGGTAGTCCTCGGCGCCGGCGCGCCACTGACGGGACACCTTGTCAAAGGTGTAGGCGGTGGTCCTCTGGTGCGTGTATTTCGCTTCAAATCCCCAGGCCTGGAGGTCGGTCACCGATGAAACGGGGCGCTTCTTGTCCACGTCGTATCGGTAGGTCTCGTTGAGGAGAGCTTCCTTCACGGGGTCCCACTCGACGCTGGATTCCCAGGGACTGAAGATCCAGAGCTTTTCGGTCTCCTGGGCCGTGATCGTCGTGTAGGCCTTGGCCCACGGGATGGCTGCGTCCAGGCGGCCGGTGTAGGTCCGCAACTTGTCCAGGGGCGGCAGATTGGTCTGCCATCCGGCCTGGGCCTTGACCGTGGGATAGTCCTCCCTTAGGTACCAGACTCCCTGGGTCGACGTCTGGTGGCTGGTGACGGTTTCCTTCTGGCCGTTGTAGTAGACGTTCTTGTCCCCCTGGGCCTGCCAGAGGCTCGTGGCAAGGTTGTACTGGACAGACGAGTCACGCCAAGGTCCCCCGGAGACCCAGGGTTTGAGGGTGGACGTCAGGTTCTGCGACAACAGGCTCGAAGTCTGCTGCTTGTCCTGGTCTCGGTAGGTGGACGTGTTTCCCGATTCCAGGGAATCGATGTAGTACGTGTCCTGGGTCTGTTGATGGAGGGAAAAGGAGTTGCTGTTGACCCAGAGGTTGTCCGAAAGGCCCGAGGTAAACGTGATCTTCGAGTCGTACGAACCGGTCCACCGGGACGTCTTTGTCTTCCAAAGGTCGTCCTGGGGTCCACGGGGTCCGCGCGGAGGGTCCTCATCGTAGTAGCGGGTATCGACCTTCGTGGTGGGCTGAAACGACCAGGTCACACCCGAAACCCACTGCCCAGGGGCCGCCGCGTCGGGCAGCGAGTCCAGGAGGGCCGGGGGAATCACCGCCGGGGAAAACGAGGGAGTCTGGGGTTCGTCCTTTGGTTCAGGAGCGTTGGTCTGCGGAGGAATGAGGAGCGAAAATGACTTCTTCTGGGCATCGGAATCCGCCGCCGGGGGCCAGAGGGTTCCTTGAAAGTTGAGCGTTACCTGGGGAAACACCAGCTGGCTCGGCGTGTAGAAGGAGTTGAGAGGATCACCGTCGATGCCCTGGGGCTGTCTGGTCCGCGCGTTCCACAGCAAACTGCCCGTGGTGGAAGCCGGAGGGAGGTTAGCCGTCCCCGTCCAGACAAGGCTCGATTTCGCGGTGGAGGTGTTGGTCGCCACCGCGGGACCCAGACCGAGCAGCGAAAAGACGCTGAAGTTCTCCGAACGGTTGCCGGTCATGTCGTTGTAGAGAAGCGGGTCCGAATAGTACTCGGCCGAAAAGTTCCCCCAGCCTGCGGTGAGGGCCGTCTGTCCTCCCCAGCGAAACGGCAGCCGGTTCGACCCGAGGTAGCTGACGTTCCATTGCGACTGGTCCCACGGGTCAAGCTCCGCCTGAAAGGGGTTGATCGAGAACGGAAGGCCCAGGCTGCTGACGGTTCGGGTCACGCCGAAGCCCCCCGACGCGGTGAAAGTTTGGAGTCCTGCCAGTCCAGGAAGCGAAGCATCGAGCCCCGTCAGGAAGCCGAGGTTGCTGTAGAAGTCGGCGAGCACCTTGAGGGTCCAGTTCGGGGGAACGTTCGATGGCGGCGGGGTGCCCCGCACGAGGTAGAGTCCCTTGATGACCCGGTCGGTCTCTTGGGCCTTGGAGTCCTCCATTTGGAGGAAGGACATCGGCTGGGCGTCCTTCTTCTTCTTTCCCCAAACGTACGTCGTGGTCTGAAGGCTGGTTCCCCGTCTGTCCCCGGCCCCAGGAAACGACAGCACGGGATTGAAAAAAAACTCATCGCCCGGCTGGAAAAAGAACGGGAAGTACATCACGGGGATGCGCCCCATGTAGAGGACCGAGTCCTGGAGTCCCCACTCGCCGGGGGCCAAGACCCAGATTCTCTTAGCCAGGATCCGGTAGTTCGGGTCCTTCCCCAGGCTTGACGTGATGATCCCCGAATCCATCACGACCAGGTCTTCGCCCGATCGCCGAATCGCGTCGCCGGCGTACCGGAACGTCATGGTTTGGTCGCCCACGGTCCTCTTTCTGTCCGACGCTCCGCCATAGAAGATGCCCTGGGAATCCGAAAGACGAAACGTCATGCTGTCGCCCCGGAAGACGTCGGTGGAAGACTCTCGGATCATGGAATACACGACGTTTCCCCGGGCCGTCATCTCTTCGTTGGCCTGGTCGTACCAAAGCTCGTCGGCCACGATCACGTGCGTCACCTTCTTCTCCTGGTCCACCAAGGTGACTTGAAGCCCCCCGGACAGGCGGAGAAGGTGGCCGTCCCCGGGGGCGTCGACGGTGACCAAGCCCGCTTTCTGGGCGGAGTCGATGGTGAGGGTCTTGTGGGAGGGCGAAGGTTCGGGCCCAAGGGTGAGACCCAGTTTCTCGGCGATGCGCTTCCTCAGGTCGGGGACTCCTCCGGCCGTGGAGAGACCTAGCTCCTGAGCCCGGGCTGCCAGTTCGTAGTACCCGGCGGTCTGGAGTTCCAAAACCCGGTTGTCCACGGCGGCGGGAGGAGGATTGGCAGCCGGAACAGAAGGAGAACCCTGGATGTCGGGGAGACCGGCGTCGGGGTCCCGCGGGTAAGCCAGGCCGGCGCCGAGGAGTAACCATCCGACGAGGAGGACTCGGAACCGGATCATGGGTCAGCCGTGCAGAATGTCGCGCAGGAATCGGCCCGTGTGGGACGTCGGGTGGTCGGCCACCACCTCGGGGGTCCCACTGACCACAAGCCGCCCTCCCCGCGCCCCTCCTTCGGGACCCAGATCAACGATCCAGTCGGCTTGCTTGATGACATCCAGGTTGTGCTCGATCAGGATGACGGTGTTCCCCAGGTCCACCAGCCTCTGCAGCACCTCGATGAGCTGCTTCACATCGGCGAAGTGCAGCCCGGTGGTCGGCTCGTCGATGACGTAGACGGTCTTTCCTGTGCTCCGTTTGGCCAGCTCGAGGGCGAGCTTGACCCGCTGGGCCTCTCCTCCGGAAAGCGTCAAGGCGGACTGCCCCAGGCGCACGTACCCCAGACCCACCGACTGGAGGGTCCTCAGCTTGTGGGCAATGGGAGTAATGCCCGAGAAGTACTCGACGGCTTCGTCCACGGACATCTCCAGCACTTCGTGGATGTTCTTGCCCTTGTAGCGGACCTCCAGGGTCTCGCGGTTGAAACGTTTGCCGTGGCAGACGTCGCAGGTGACGTAGACGTCGGGAAGGAAGTGCATCTCGATCTGGATGGAACCGTCGCCCTCGCAGTTTTCGCAGCGTCCGCCCTTGACGTTGAAGCTGAACCGCCCCGGCTTGTAGCCTCGGGCCTTGGATTCGGGCAAAGTGGCAAACAGATCACGGATGGCTCCAAAGACCCCCACGTAGGTGGCGGGGTTGGATCGGGGTGTCCGGCCGATGGGGCTCTGGTCGATGGCGATGACTTTGTCCAGGTGCTCCAACCCCGTGAGGCTGGCGTACGTTCCCTCGGGCAGAGGGGTCTCCCGGCTGAGCCGGTTCACCAGCGCCGGGTAGAGGATATCGCTCATGAGCGTCGACTTGCCCGACCCCGAGACCCCTGTGATGACGCTCATGGTCCCCAGGGGAAACTCGACATCGATGCCCTTGAGATTATGTTCCGCCGCCCCCTTGAGGACCAGGCTATGGCCGCGGCCCTTGCGGCGGGGCCTCTTGCTGTCGATGGTCACGGCCCCGGAAAGGTACTGGCCGGTGATCGACTCAGGGTTCGCGAGGATCTGGTCTACGGTGCCCTGGGCGATGACGTACCCCCCGTTGACCCCGCTGCCGGGGCCCAGGTCCACCACGTAGTCGGCGGCCCGGATGGTCTGTTCGTCGTGCTCGACCACAATCAGGGTGTTGCCGATGTCCCGCAGATGGAGGAGGGTCGCGATGAGGCGCTCATTGTCGCGCTGATGCAGGCCGATGGTGGGCTCATCGAGGATGTAGAGCACCCCGACGAGCTGGCTGCCGACCTGGGTGGCCAGGCGGATGCGCTGGGCCTCGCCCCCCGAAAGGGTGGCCGCCTTGCGCTCGAGGGTCAGGTAGTCGAGGCCCACGCTCATGAGAAAGCCGAGCCGGCCGCGGATCTCCTTGAGGATCTGGTCGGCGATCTTGGTCTCGGTCTCGGACAGGGCCAGCTTGTCGAGATACTCCAGGGTG
>JAHFSN010000181.1 GCA_023265735.1 Spirochaetaceae bacterium
TGGGAACGGCTTGCGCCGTGTTTTGGATCTTCCTCCGATAATCGTCTTCCGCCTTACCTGAGAAGCGTGATCTCTTCGGTCTTCCAGGTGACGAGCATAATCCCGGGGATGGCCAGGGCCGTGGCCCAGGGTCCGGTGATGACCGACACCCCCCAGCTTGCCAGGAAGAAGAGGGCTGCCGCAATTCGGGGACGAGCCTGAACCGGTGCCCCGGGCCTCCGGGAGCCCAGCACAAAACTCACGGCCACGGTAACGATGAGGAGAAGGGAAACGAGCAGGGTCCCCGCGGCATCTCCTACCGAGAACAGGAGATGATTCCGGGCCGACGTGGAATGAAGGGGAAGGATGACGGCCAGGAAGATTCCCGCCGCCACCGAGCCCGCCACCAAGTTGGCGTACTTACGGTAGGTGAATTCGAAGGCGAAAAGGCTGGCGCAGAGGAGAAGAAACAGTCCCGTGAACCGGAACGCCCAAACGACCCGGGTGAGGAGCGCGGTCATGAACCACGACAGACCGTGGAAAGTGATCCAGGCCTGGAGGAGCAACAGGGCCTCCCCCGAGAGGGTGGCGAGAAAGAGAGTGAAGAAAAAGATCTCCGGAGCGGTGGATTTCCGAAAGGCCCGGCGAAGGGGAAAGAACCCGACCAAGCCCACCAGCGGGGGAACGAGGGTCTCGAGGACCAACCGGAGCAGCGTTTCCCCGCCGACGGCCGACTCCCACCCTTCCTGGGAGAGGAGAAGGAACGAAATCCATCCGTAGCCGATGGCCATCAGCGCGAGAACGCCGAAGGCCAGGACCAAAAGGCCATTCCGAATGGACAGCGTCATGGGACCATTAAAAAACATTTCAGGATTCTTGCAAAGGCCCGATATTGGGAAGGAAGGTCTCGGCGATCCGACGGTCCCCGGGGTAGGAGCATCGATGAGAATACGCGTGACGACAATCCTAGTCGCCCTCCTGGCGTTTGGCGGCGCCACCGCTTCGTACGCTGGCGATGTGGCGGCGTTCAAGAACCTGGGATTTTCTCCCGACAGCCGCTACTTTCAGTTTGCGCAGTACGGCATCGATTCGAAAACGCAGAATCCTTGGGCCGAAACCTCCATCGTCGACGTGATCCGCAATGACTTCGTGACGGGGGGCGTCAACCGGTCGTCCTTTCCCGTCGGAATCACCCTGGGGGACGATGGTCTGAAGGCCCTGTTCGCCCACTTGGACAAGACGGCCGCCGAAAGGCGGAAGTGGAAGCTCGACTACCTGGAACAGGGTCGTCCCATCTACTTCCGCGTGACGGGCGAAGACACGAATCAGGACTACGACAACCTGAAGGTCCTCGACTACAAGACGGGACGCCAGTACGTTGTGGCCCTCAAGAAGCTGATCTCTCCCAACGGGGCGACCACGAGTTCGACGTTCTCCATCGACCTTGAGGTGAAGGACAAGGGCGGCCAAACCCTGGGAACCTACAAGGTCGGTACCCCGTCGCTGGTCCGGGCCGGTGTGCAGAACTACACCGTGGTCCAGATGATTCTATCGCCCAACGAAAGGTCCCTGGTTTTCGTGGTGGAGAAGGAAGAAAGCGACGGCCAAGGCGGCGTGAGCCTGCGCAACATGGTCGAAACCGTCACCCTCGTGAAGTGACCTTCAACCTTGCCTAAGGGCGGAATTTCGGGCTAGAATCGCGCCACTATGGCCGAAAAGATTACTCCCCGCTCTACTGACTATTCCCAGTGGTATATCGATATCGTCACCAACGCGAAGCTGGCCGACTACTCCCCCGTGAAGGGGTGCATGGTCATCCGGCCCCGGGGGTACGCCCTCTGGGAAAACATCCAGAAGGTCATGGACGCGAAGTTCAAGGCCACCGGTCACTCCAATGCGTATTTTCCCCTCCTCATTCCCGAAAGTTTCCTGAAAAAGGAAGCCGAGCACGTGGAGGGTTTCAGTCCCGAGCTCGCCGTGGTGACCATCGCCGGCGGTGAGAAGCTCGAGGAGCCCCTGGTGATCCGACCGACGTCGGAAACCATCATCTGGTCCATGTACAAGAAGTGGATCCAGAGCTACCGCGACCTGCCGCTCCTGATCAACCAATGGGCGAACGTTGTCCGGTGGGAGAAGCGGACGAGGCTCTTCCTGCGGACCACCGAATTCCTCTGGCAGGAGGGCCACACGGCCCACGCCACCTCCGCCGAAGCCCACGAAGAGACCCTGAAGATGCTGCAGGTCTACAAATCCTTCGTGGAAGAGTACATGGCCATCCCCATCCTGGACGGCGAAAAGACCGCCAGTGAAAAGTTTGCCGGCGCCGTCACCACGTACTCCATTGAGGCCATGATGCAGGACCGCAAGGCCCTCCAGGCCGGGACGAGCCACGACCTCGGACAGAACTTCGCCAAGGCCTTCGACGTGACCTTCCAAACCAAGGAAGGGACCCTTGACCACGTGTGGGCCACGAGCTGGGGCACGTCGACCCGGCTCATCGGAGCCCTGATCATGACCCACTCGGACGACAAGGGTCTGGTGGTCCCGCCCAAGCTGGCTCCCACCGAAGCCGTCGTGATTCCCATTTTCCGCAAGGACAACGTGGCCGAAGTGTCGGCGTACGCCAAGGCCATCGGCGATGAACTGCGGGCCGCGGGCCTGAAGGTCGAGACCGATTTGGACGAGACGGCGTCGTCGGGCTGGAAGTTCGCCGAATGGGAAATGGTCGGGGTGCCCGTGCGCATCGAGGCGGGCCCCAAAGACATGGAGAAGAACCAAGCCGTGCTGGTCCGCCGGGACACCGGCGAGAAGCTCTTTGTCGCCCGGGAAGAGATCCCCGCCAAGGTGAAGGAGCTTTTGGAGGCCATCCAGAAGAACCTCTTCGAAAGGGCCCTGAAGAACCGCCAGGACAACACATTCCAGCTCGACAGCTGGGCCGATTTCGTGAAGCTGATGGAAGGAGACGGAGGCTTCGTCGAGGCCGCCTGGTGCGGCAGTGCCCAGTGTGAAGCCGAAGTGAAAGAGGCCACGAAGGCCACTATCCGCAACCTCCCCTTCGCGTTGAAGGACAAACCCGTGAACAAGCCCTGCCTCAAGTGCGGCGCCCCTGGGCAGCACTGGGCGGTGTGGGCCAAGTCGTACTGATGCTCCGCGCGGCCGGGCTGGTTCTGCTCGCGTGCCTGACTTGGGGATGCTCAGACGCCAAGGAAGTCAATGCCGCCTTTTCCCAAACCCGAGTCACGTGGTGGGTCTTTGATACCGGACGCATCGACGGCCTAAGGGCCCTGCCGGGCTTCGAGCAAGCCCAACGGGTCGTGTGGGCCCCCCGGACCCACGCGGTGAGGGCGACGGATATGGCCGAGGCGCCCGGCACCTCGGGGGCCGTCGCCGTGTCGCGGATGGGCCTGCTGCTCCTGGATGACTCGACGGGGACCCTGGCGGCCACGCGCCCCGGGGCCCAGCTTCCCCTGACCGAGTACCAGACGGGCCGGATGTTCGTTTGGCAGAAGAAACTTTTCGTCACCCTGAGCCAGGAGGCTCCTGCAGTCTTGCCTCCGGCGACCTTGGCTTGGTGGTCGCCGGGGCAAACCAGATTGGCGTTCTACCCTGTACCGTCCCAAATCAAGGATCCCAGCCGACAGGTGATCGGCGTGATCCCCCCCGCGGAGGGGACGTCGAACGTGACCTTGGAATGGAAAACACCGCGGACCGAGGGGTGGTCGTACGAGCGGTCGTCGTTCAGTCTTGATGGCGGTATTGAGGCCTCGGCGACGAGCTCTGTCCCCGACGCCTCGCCGTTGGCTCCCGACTATGGCGTGCTGAAGGCCCGGCTCGCCGAACGAGTGGGTCTCAATGTACCGGTCCACCGAGCCCTGGGCACGGGGCCCCTCGCCCTCTACACCGATGCTGGTTGGGTTGCCGTAGGGAGAATCGCCGAAAAGCGGGCCCGCCTCTACAAGCTTCCCGACCTCGGGGTGGCCGGTCGCTACACGGGGGCCCTGGCCATGACCAAGGGATTCGTCTTCAGCTGGGAAGTGGGAGAGCGCGGGTACGTGGGAGCCGGAGGCCTCATCTACGTTCCGTTCGCCGTCCTAGCGCCCTGATCGGGCGCGTGGTAAACTGAACGCCATGAAACGGGTTTCGTTCTGGGTGATGCTTCTCGCTCTGGCTCCCGCCTCGTGGGGTTTGACGATCTGGGGCGTCGACATCAACGGTGTCGAGGTCCAAAGTTCTTACTATTCCATCCTCAACGCCGTCGGGGACGGGGCTCCGGATCCCTTCGTGAATACCTTGGGTCTCTCCATTCCGTTTCGGTTCCAGGGCCACTGGCTCTTTCGTCCGGAGGCGCAGCTCTTCACGTTGGGCTATAAGTACGCCGACGGACGGGCGGTCCCCGAGAGTTCCATGTGGGACAACGTGACGATTCTCAGTATTTTGATCAACCCAGCCTTCGGCTACGAGTTTCCCATCAACCCGACACTGACCGCCTCGGCGGAGGGAGGGCTGGCGTTCATCCTTCGGGTGCCGGTCTTTCTCAACGGAACCACGGCCGCCGACATGGCGGGACCGGTGACGGGTTGGCTCATGGCCGGCCGATTCATCTACCCCGACGTGGGAGGGGGATTGACCTGGCAATTCTCCCCTCTACTCGCCGCCAGTTTCCGCCTTCAGCTCTTCTACCCCATCTTCGATCTATGGGGAGGACTCCCCTGGTACGATGAGCTGACCTACGGTGCCACCCTAGGCATCCGGTTCACCTTCTGAAAGGAGCGGCTCCAGGGCTTCCAACCGGGGCACCGCAATCTTGAGTCGACGCGCCTCTGCGAGAAGGTCCTCCACCATCTCCCTGCGCTCGGCGTCTTCCCCCGATTCCCAGATGACCCTCACCGCCGCCTGGGACCCCAGCGTGGTCTGAAGGATGAGGCCGCCCAGCCAGGCAGGGGTTCGAAAAGGTGCCATCTCCTCGCGGAAGGGGGCCAGATCGACGCCCCGGGCGGCAATGACGGAAAAAAGTTCCCGGATGATGAGGATGGCCTTCTTCAACTGGACAGGGGAATTCATGAGGCGCACGACAGAGCCAGCATCGAGGGCCTGGGCAGCCATTCCCGTGCCCACGGCAAACTGCAGCCAGAGCCAGTCGCGGAAATGGGGGTGCTCGACGACTTGGAACCCCGATTGCTGGAGGAGGGATTTGACTTCCTCTTCCTCCTGGGAATGCTCTGTCCCCACGCCGAGGTGCACGTTGGCCAAGAGGGCCCCCGAAAGGAGGTCGTCCTCGACGGTGCCTCCTGCCGAAGGGAAGGCCCAAACCAGCCGCAG
>JAHFSN010000182.1 GCA_023265735.1 Spirochaetaceae bacterium
CTCGGGGCGCGGCCTTCGGTACCCCACCCCCTCCTGTCGACCCTGACCGCTGCGGTGGTCCCCCTGGAAGGCGGGGAGTTTTTCCATTTCGGGACGAGCCTGGAACTCGTGACCAGCATGGGGAAGGTGCAGAACCTCGTGCGGGACCAGCGGCTCCTCTGGCACCACCGGGTGAAACCCCACCCCACGCTTTTCGTCCAGAACGCCGTCACCGACGTAACGTGGAGGGAAGACAACCACCACATCTGGATCGAAAACTCCTGGATTCCTTCCACGTGGACCCTGTCGGATCACCACGTGCTGACCGGCATCCCCGAAAACACCTGGACCTGGAAGCCCGAGCCCGGCATCTGCCTCGACGTGATCCCCGTTTCGGACGGCCGGGTCTGCCTGCGGCCCTACGGCATGCTCGACACTTTCAGCGGGGCCCCCTCGTCCCCAGAAACCCTGTGGATGGGCAGGCCTGTGACGGAATGGCTGCGGGCCCGGGGACTCACCCTGTCCACGACGGGCCTCGACAAGGTCGGAGACCTCCAGAAGGCACAGCTTTTTCCTGTCCTCATGACCGAGGAGCTGGAGCCCTGGGTGACCTGGATGACCACCCTCAACACCCCCGACCCGGCCCTGACCGATCGCTGGGTCTCGGCAGTCCGGCTCAGCGCCGAACAGATCAGCGTCGAGGCCGACCTGCGGCGTCTCTACCAGCAACGCGACGCTTTCCGCCTGAAAACTCTTCCTCTCTTGGCCGAGAACAGCCAGCGCAGCGTCTTCTACCAGATCGACCTGGAGGCCCTGGCGGGGGACTTTGCCCGGGGCCACCTCGACCTGCCGTTAGACCTTCCCCCCGACACTCCTCCGGTCACCCGTTCCGGGACCATATGTTCCGGGCCCAGGTGAGGAAGAGGATGGGACTTGACGGTTCGACCCAACGGACCCTGGCCTTCGATGCCCTCCAGGAAGGCATTCTGGCCTCGGCGCCTCTGGGAGCCCAACCTCGACTCGACGTCATCGCCGACCAAATCGTCTGGGGTCGCAGCCCGGCGCGCCTGGATCTAGCCGGGGGCTGGTCCGACACGCCCCCCTACTGCATCCAAACGGGCGGCCGGGTGGTCAACCTCGCGGTCAACCTCAACGGTCAGCCCCCACTCCAGGTGTTCGCTCGGTCTGCCCCCCGGCCCGTCATCGTCCTCAAGTCCATCGATCATGGGACGACCGAGGAAATCTCGTCGTTCGATCAGCTCGACCAGTTGAGCACCCTGGGATCGGCCTTCTCGATTCCTCGGGCAGCTCTGTCCCTCGCCGGCTTCCACCCGCGATTCAACACCGAGGGCCACCGGACCCTGGCCGAACAGCTCGAGGCCTTCGGAGGCGGCCTCGAGATTTCGCTCCTGGCCGCCATTCCCCAGGGTTCGGGCCTGGGCACAAGTTCCATCCTGGCCGCGACCGTCCTGGGAGTGCTCTCGGACTTCTGCCGTCTGGCGTGGACCCGCGAAGACATCTGCCACCGGGCCTTGGTCGTGGAACAGCTTCTCACCACCGGCGGTGGCTGGCAGGACCAATGCGGCGGGGTGTATCCCGGCGTGAAGGTCCTGGAGACGCCGCCGGGATGGCAGGAGACCGTGGGGGTCCGCTGGTTACCCGACCTAGCCTTCACCCAACCCGAGTCGCGGGAACAGTGGCTTCTCTACTACACGGGGATCACCCGGGTCGCCAAGACCATCTTGGCCGAAATCGTGACCGGAATGTTCCTCAACGAGGGACGGCGCCTGGCCATCCTCGACGACATCAAAGCCCAGGCTCAGGCCGCGGCCGATGCCCTGCAAAAGAACGACCGTGCCGAAGTCGGCCGGGTCGTGGCAGGTTCCTGGCAACTCAACAAGGCCCTCGACGCGGGAACGACGAGCCCCGAAATCGAAGCGTTGGTGGCCCGCATCGACGACCTCTGCTGGGGATACAAGCTCCTGGGAGCGGGAGGCGGGGGCTACCTTCTGATGTGCGCCAAAGACGCCGAGGCGGCTCGCCGGATCCAGCACACCCTCGCTCTCGCGCCTCCCAACCCCAAGGCACGGTTTGTGAAGATGAGCCTTTCGACCGACGGGTTCCAGCTGACCCGATCGTAGTTCCGCAGGGGAGAGGGGAATGAAGTCGAGGGAAGAATGCCTGGAAGTCCTGGGCCTAGCCGATGGGGCGAGCCTGGAAGAGATCAAGGCCGCCTTTCGCAAAAAGGCCCTCCTCTATCACCCGGATACGGGGAACCGTACCCAGGACCACCTCCGGTTCCTCCTCGTCCGTCATTCCTACGAAACGCTGGTACGGCTCCCGGCCCGCCCCTCGCCGGCGGCGAACCTCGAACCGCGGCCCCGACCGCCTTCCGCCTCGCCGGAACCGGAGGTCCGCTTCGCCCTGGGCCGCAAGTTCAATTCCCTCCTCTGGGACATGGAAGAGCTGCTGACCCAGATTCGTAGCTATCACAATAATCTCCGGTACCGGGTAAAGGATGCCCAAAGGGACCTTCTCAGCTTGCTCCTGGGCCTCGACAAGGGAGTCCTCACGCCGTCGGGGTTTCCGGACTACTTCATGACCGCACGCAACCTCCCGGATCTCGACCCCGATACCTATGCGGCCCAGATCTTGGACAGGACCGCCAGCGCCCACTTTCCCTTTTCGTCCCTGGAAAACTACTTCTTCGACCTGAGAAAGCGCATGAACAAGCTCCTTGTCCGGCTGGAGACTCCGCACCGCTTCGCCGATTCGGACGCGGCCGAGGAAGATCGCTTCGGGAGGTGGCTGAGGATCTACGCCGACGGCGTGGTTGGCGTAGATACCATCCAGCGGTCCCTCAGGAACGACCAGAGAGAACAATCCGCGCCGGTCAGAATCGAATCCGAACCCTGACGCGGCGTCATCCGGAAGCAGCCTAGGGAGCCGGTGTCCAGGAGTAGAACACACCCTTTCGTGCCGAGCTCTTGGCCTCGGGGGACAGGCTCCAGTACCCCGAGGGGACGACGGCCGGTTCCCAGTCGCCGTAGACCGGATTGGGGAGGACGATGAACTTGGTCCCGAACTGGGCTTTGGCCTGGTCCACCAGGGCATTCCGTTCGGCCATGGCCTTGCCGTAGGTGCCCAGGGGCAGGTCGTTGGCGTTGTCGCCCGCGTAGAGGACGACGTCGAAGTCCTTGGTCACCTGGTCAAACCTGGCCTGTTTGTTGCTCGATCCCGCGCTCACCAAAACGTGTTGGGCGTCGGCAAACGGAAATCCGAGGGCCTGGAGGTTCTTCAGGGTCCCCTCGAGGCCGGCCTGGTCGCGGTTGGTCACGTAGAAGAAGGTAACCCCCTTCTGGGCGGCCTTGGTCGCAAACTCCACCGCGCCGGGTACGGCCCGGGCCTGGGCTGCCAGTTCCCAGAGGAGCCAGGTCTTGCCTGAGTAGGCAGCGTCGCGGCCGACGAGTCCGGCGTCGTAGGCGCTGTTGTCGATCAGAGTCTCGTCGAGGTCGGCGATGACGGCCAACGGCTTGTCATGGGTCTTGGTCGCCGCTTGGTCGACGAGCATCTCCGCGAGATTGAACGCCTGGTAACAGAGCTCGCGGTACTCGGCCGAACTCTGGACCCAGGTGAGGGCCATGACCATCTGTTCGTTGAGATCCTGGCCCGTGTAAGCCGGGTCCGAGTAGGCGGGGGTCGGCACCGCTACCAGCCATAGACCCAAGGCCAGCGACGCCAGCCACAAAAACGATTTCTTCATCAAGATCCTCCTCAAAGGGACCACGGTCCCTGAAAACACCCTGGGCCCGGCCAGCCGCCCCTGTCAAGGCGGGGCAGCCCGCCGGTTCAAGGAAGGTTGTCTTGGGGAGGACGATTCTGCAGCCGTTCCAGGACGGTAACCAGGTCGTTCATTTTGAACGGTTTATGAAGGTAGTGGTCGATTCCCGTCCGTTCGATACTCGCGAGGCTTTCCTCGGAGTAGCCGCTCATGAGCACGATAGGAAGCGAGAGGTTCTGTGCCCTTACGGTCCTGGCGACCTCAATCCCTCCCATTTGCCCCGGAATCATGACGTCGAGGACAAGGACGGAATAGGGCTTCTGGTCGATGGTCGCACGCGTGAGGGCCTCCAGGACTTCGCTGCCCGAACGGCACTCGGTGACCTCGTACCCACAGGTCCGCAGCACCGAGACCATGGCGTCCCGAACGAAATCGTTGTCGTCCATGACCAAGATCTTCCCGGTACCGGAACAGACAATTTCCGGGTTGATCCGCAGAGCCGTTTCCCTCTCCGAATCCTCCGCTGCCGACGCGGCGGGGAGCAGAACATGAAAGGTCGTTCCCTGGCCCGGCACTGACTCCAGGGTGATGGTGCCCCCATGCTGCTCGACAATAGAATGGACTATGGCCAAGCCCAGTCCGTTTCCTTGGGCCTTGGTGGTGAAGAACGGATCGAACAGTTTGGATTGGATTTCGGGTGGAATGCCAGGCCCGTCGTCGTGAAAGGTCAAGTGAACGTACCGGCCGGCGGGAACCCGATGGGCGTTTTCCCCTTCCGAAAGGTCGATCGCCTCCCCAGAGATCTGAATGTGCCCCCCCGACGGCATCGCCTGAACCGAGTTGATCACCAGGTTGGTGACGACCTGAACGAACTGACTCTTGTCGATTCTACCGAAGAGACCGTGCCCGGAAAATTCGTAGTCTACGGAGCAGCTCGTCCCCGAAATGCTCGTTTCGGCCGAGTCCCGGACGACTTCGGCCAAATTCTCGATGCTGAAGATGGGAGCCCCCCCCTTGGAAAACGTGATCAGCCGGTTGGCGATGATCGATCCCCGGGAGACAAGCTTGCGGATGGCTTCCACACGAACCTGGTCCTTGGCCACGAACGCCATGGATTTTTCCAACAGATCAACGTTCCCCAAGATACCGGCCAGGACGTTGTTGTAGTCGTGGGCCAGGCCGCCGGCGAGAAACCCTACGGACTCCAGGCGGTCGTGGCGTTCGTTCACCTCGCGCTGATGGATGCGCTCGGTGATATCGACCACCACCGCAGCCACTCGAAGACCTTCGGACGTGTTGACGGGGTGAAGACCGATCTCCACCGGGATTTCGCGGCCGCTCTTGGAAACCGCCAGCAGGTCACGGCCGACGCCCATGGGCCTCCGCTGCGGATCTGAGATGTAGTTCTGCCGATGGCCCTCGTGGACCGTGTGGAGCCGCTGGGGGAGGAGGACCTCAATCTTGAGGCCGATAAGCTCCTCAGCATCGTACTCCAGCATCTC
>JAHFSN010000183.1 GCA_023265735.1 Spirochaetaceae bacterium
GAGGCTCAACCAGCTCTTCCGCCCCGAGCACAAGGTTTCCACCCACGGGACCGAGCGTGAGCCGGGAACCGGCCTTGGTCTTATCCTCTGCACCGAGTTTGCCGCCAAGAACGGCGGCACCTTGAAGGTGAAGAGCCTTCCGGGGGAAGGAACTACCTTCTTCTTCAGGCTGCCGAGAATCGACCAAGCGGAGACGTCCGCCCTGATGTGAGACGCCTCGAACCGGTTGCCTGAACCGGAGCGGGCCAGTATCTTTCCCCCATGATCAAAACCAAGCTCGACCTCGATCCCAAACACTACCTTTTGGCCCGGGATTCAGATCGGATGACAAAGTTCATGACCAGGGACGGTCAGATTCGCGGGGCCTATGTCCAGGGAAATCTTGTCCTGCGAGAAATGGCCCTGAATCACTCTCTGGGAATCTTTGAAACCTACACCCTCGGCCAAGCCTACCTAGCGGGCCTTCTTATGGCTTCAAGCCTTAAGGGCGGGGACAGGCTGAACCTTTCCATCAAAGTCGACGGTCCTGCGGGGGGCTTCACCGTCGATGCCAACGCTTACGGGGAGGTCCGAGGCTCCCTGGACAACTCCCCCTTCCGGGTCCCCGCCGACTGGACCCAGCCGTCAATGGAGCAGATTCTCGGAAAGGGCGTCCTCCAGGTTACGCGGTACTCCGAAAATCGCCGAGTGCCGATCACGGGGTCGGTGGAATACGTACCGGCTTCCCTCGCCCAGAGCTTGGCCCACTACTACGACCAGTCGGAACAGATCCCTACGGCCTTTGATTTGAGCGTACTGTTCGACCGCGAAGGGAATCTGCTCGGGGCGGCGGGTTTGGTCCTTCAGGCACTTCCCGGCTGCGACAAGGCCAAGTGGGAAGAACTCGCCGGGCGCCTTTCGCACCTCCCGAGCATTGGAGAAAACGCCGCCGAGAGCCATGACCCTGCGGCCCTCTTGAACTTTTGGTTCTCGGACTTTGAGCCCCAGGTTCTCGACAGCCACCGGGTCGAATTCTTCTGTCCCTGCTCCAAAGAAAAGTTCGGCCTTTTCCTCAAGGGGCTCCCCGAGAAGGACTGCCAGGACATCCTTGAGAACGGTCCGTTTCCCCTGGAAACCACCTGTCACAACTGCTCGTCGACGTATCAGTTCGACCGCTCGGAGCTCGAGGCGATGTGGAGGGCCTAACCCTGCGGGCTTGCGGGGGGACCCGAAACGGGGCAAGATAGCCGCGAGGAGAAGGGAACCATGGCCAAGGAAGTGGAACTGAAAATCCGGGTTCTCCAGCCCCAACGGCTCCAAGACGCCTTGGTTCGGGTCGCTCAGCGGGAGGGAAGCTACCGCAAGAAAGACGTGTATTTCCGGGGGCCCGGCGGATCGTTTCGGGTGAGGGACACCGACGGCTCCCTCGTGGCGTGCCGCAAAGAAAAAACCATCGAGCAAGGTATTGAGGTGAGCCGTGAACTGGAATTCGCGGTGCCGGACCTTCCAGTATTCACGGCGTTTTGTGAAGGTCTCGGATACCGGATCTGGTACACCAAGGAGAAGGTCGGTCAGTCGTGGCGCTGGGGGGACATTCTCATCGAGGAAGGCGAGGTTCTGGGCCTCGGAGGATTTGCCGAGTTTGAGATCCTGCTGGCCGAAGATGCCGATGATTCGGCCGTGGAAAGGGCCCGAGGCACGCTGTGGAAGGCCCTCGAGGCCCTGGGAATCCCGCGTTCCGATGTGGAGCCGCGGACCTATTCGGAACTCCTAGGGAAGAGGGGATAGGTGCCCATGGGAGACTGGCTTTTCGCCGGCGCCATCGTGGCGGCCGCCCTGGTGTTGACCTTCTTTCAGCGCACCCAGGTCAGGGTGATCTCAGGCTACCGCCGCCATTTTCGGTCCAGTTCTCGGAGGCGAATTGTTCTTGGGTCAGGGTCGCTGCCCGGGCCGACTCGTCCTCGGAAAGGCCGCTTTCCCTCCATTCCACGGCCATCCGGGTCTGGAAGGAATCCGCCAGCAGGGGAATGAGGTCGAGGGCGGAGCCTGACCAGCCGCAGGAGCGAAGATCCGTGGTCAGGGCCGGGTCTGGCCGGTAGCCTTCACGAAAGAGAGCCCTGAGCTGTGCCCAATCCAATTCCAAGGGGAGGGAACCGTGCTGAAAGATGCCCTTCCTGTCTCGCCTTTGGGCGTTACCCCCGAGCTTCTTCCCGGCAACCAAGATGTCGTACTCCTCGCTGCCCGCAAAGCAAGCCGGCGCGTAGCGGCCCAGGGAAGTCGCGTCTACGATGCGGTCCTTGGCAAAATCCGCGTCCCAGCCGAGGCGACGCCAGGTATCGAGCAGAAATCCGCAAAGCCGTTCAAAGGAAGGCTTCACTCCCAGGGTCCCGAGGTCTTCCTGGGTGCAGCCCAGGCTGTAGGTCAGCTCGTTGGCGTGCCAGATTCCGCCGCCGCCCGTCATCCGCCGGACCCGGGGCACTCGGAGGGCTTCCTCGGAAAGGCCGTCGGTGGGATTTTGAAACCGGCCCAGACTCAAGGTGGCCGGGCTCCAAAGATAGAACCGCAAGAAGGGCTCACTTCCCGCCCGGACGCCCTCCGCCAGGGCCTCATCCACCGCCATGTTCCAAGGACCTTCGGCGGCTCCCGAGACGATGAGGCGCCAAGGACGGCTCAGGTGCCCTTCTCCCAGGCCTCGTGGGCCGAAGCATCCAGGAGCGCCAGGAACGACTCCGGGGAAACCTCTTCCAAGGCGAAGATCCAGCCTTCATCCTCCGGACTGCGGTTCACCAATTCGGGCTCGGTCTGGAGCCGCTGGTTCACGGCCGCCACGCGGCCCTCGACGGGACAGTAGAAGTCGCACGCGGCCTTCACCGCCTCGATGGAGCAGACCGCCTCGCCCGATGTGAGGGTACGCCCGATGGCAGGAAGCTCCACAAAGGTGACATCGCCCAGCTCCTCGACGGCCGAGGCCGTCAAGCCAACCTTCCACACGGAGCCTTCACGGGTGACCCATTCGCCGTTCTTGGTGTAGCGTCTTTCAGCCAAGGGTCACCTCCTCGAGCACCCCAAAATCCGCGGCCCGGTAGCTGGAGCGGACCAGGGGCCCCGAAGCCACAAATCGGAACCCCTTCCTGTAGGCAAGGCGCTTGAGCTCAAGAAACTCGGCAGGAGAATAGTATCGCTCCACCGGAAGGTGGAGTTTTGTGGGCTGGAGGTACTGCCCGAAGGTCACCACGTCGGTTCCCACGGCCCGCAGATCGTCGAGGGCCTCCTCGAGTTCCCCCACGGTCTCCCCCAATCCGACCATAAGGCTGGTCTTGGTGGTCAGTCCTTGCTTCTTGTAGAAGTCCAAACAGTCGAGGGTCGTTGCGTAGCCGGCCCGGACATCCCGGACGGGGTGGGTGAGGCGGCGAACGGTCTCGAGGTTTTGGGCCACCACGTAGGGCCGGGTAGCCGCCAGGATCCGCATGCGGTCCGGGTCAGCGCCGAAGTCGGGCACCAGGGTCTCGACCCTGGTCCGGGGAAACTTGGCTTGGATGGCCCGGACGACCGAGGCAAAGTGGGAGGCTCCGTGGTCGGCCAAATCGTCACGGTCGACGCTGGTCAGGACCACGTAGTCCAATCCCATGAGCCCAACCATTTCCACGGAATGGACGATCTCTGTCAGATCCAGGTGTCCCCGGGGATTCCCCGTGTCTACCTGACAGAATCGGCATCCCCGGGTGCAGGTCTTCCCCAGGATCATGATCGTGGCGGTCTTCTGGCTCCAGCATTCGGTCAGGTTGGGACAGCTGGCTTCGACGCAAACCGTCGACAGACCGCGGTCCCTCAGGGCCAGCCTCAGCTCTCTGAACTCGTCGGTCCGGCGGCCCTGGATCTTGAGCCAATCCGGCTTGGGCACATGGTCGTTCATCGGAAAAACAACTCCTCGTGGATTTGGGAGGCCAGAACACCTCGGGACTGAAGCCCCTCGGCCACCTCGTGGATCATCCTTTGGTTTCCACACAAAAAATACCCGATTTCTGGACCAACGGGAACCTCACCTACGCTATCGGTGACACGTCGGGGACTCCGATCGCTCCGAATTCGCGAGAAGGCCCAGGAAACCGGGGCCCGATCCTCGAGCCATGGGCGAAGGACGGCGTCCGAAGGGTCCCTGACGCCCACAAGAAGCGACAGGGGACGAAGGGGTGATCGGCCTCGAAGGGCAGAAAGAAAGGGCGAGAGTCCCGTGCCGGTGGCGAACCAGACCTCCTGAGACGACCGACCTGGCCGGAACCAACCGAAGGGCGTTCCCACGCCAACGTGCTCACCCGGTCGCAGAGACTCGAGCCACCGGCTGAACGACGCACCCGAGGCGTCGCCCAAGGCACGGATCAGAAACCTGAGGACAGGCTCATCGGGATGCGAGGAAAAACTGTAGGGCCGGGAATCAACACCGCGGTCCCGGATCAGGAGCGTGCAGTCGCCAACTTGGTACTCGATACCTTCCCGCTCGATTTCCAACTCAAACACCCCGGGGGCTCGGTCCACCCGGCTCAACACCCTGGCCAGCGGACTAGTCCCTCTTTCCCGTGACTTTGATGATGTGGTAGCCAAAGGACGACGAAACGACGTCGCTGACGCTGCCGACGCCCAAACGTTTCACGGCAGACTCGAAGGCGGGGACCATCTTTCCTGGACCAAACCAACCGAGGTCGCCGCCCTGGCTCTTCGACGGGCACGTCGAAAACTCCCGGGCCAGGGACTCTAGAGCGGCGCCCTGCTTGATGCGGATCAAAAGGTTCTGGGCCAAGGCTCTGTCCTTGACCAAAATGTGACTGGCTTTCCATTCCATGGTGTGGCTCCTTGAGGCTAGATGAGATGCCCCATGTGGTTTCTCTTCGTCGCCAGATAGCCTCGGTTGTGGGGATTCTCCGGGACGACGAGGGGAATCCTCTGGGAAATTTCGATACCGGCCGCCCTGAGACCTTGGATCTTTTCCGGATTATTGGTCAACAGGGCGATGCTCTTGATGCCCATGAGGTGAATCATCGCCGCAGCCGCCGAGTAGTCCCGGGAATCGGGGGAAAAGCCGAGGTAGACGTTGGCCTCTATGGTGTCGAGGCCCAGATCCTGGAGCTGGTAGGCCTTGATCTTGTTCAGAAGACCGATGCCTCGGCCCTCCTGAATGAGGTAGATCACGACACCGAACTCCTGCTGGCCGATATGATCCAGGGCAGCTTCGAGCTGGGCCTGGCAGTCGCATCTG
>JAHFSN010000006.1 GCA_023265735.1 Spirochaetaceae bacterium
CATTCTGGGGAGCGCCGACCTCATGGATCCCATTCGCTTCTTCTGCCGGCAAACCGGCCCGGCCCTTTCTCCCTTCCATGGGTGGATGTTTTCCAAGAGCCTGGAGACCCTGGCGGTCAGGATGGATCGCCATTGCGACAACGCCGAGTTCTTGGCCAGGAGTCTGGAAGGCCATCCGGCCCTCCGTGCGGTCAAGCACCCGGCCCTGCCCAGTCACCCCCAGCACGAACTGGCCAAAAAGCAGATGAAACGGGGCGGAGGCCTCCTGACCCTCGACTTGGCGGGGGGGCTGGAGGCAGGCCAGCTGTTCCTCGATTCCCTGGAGCTTTGCAGTCTCACCGCGAACCTGGGGGATACCCGAACGACGGCGACCCACCCGGCGACCACCACCCATTCCAAACTGACAGACCACGAGCGATCGGCCGTGGGAATCGGCCCGGGGACCGTGAGAATTTCTGCTGGCCTCGAGCACCGTGACGATCTGCTCGAAGACCTCACCCGTGCCCTGAATCGGACGCTCTAGCCCGGAAAGAAGGCCGGCAGAGACACCTCGAGGACACAGTAGCCCGGTGTCTTGCGAACGTCCAAGGTCCCTTGGTGGGCCTGGAGAATCTGCCTCACAGACTCAAGGGAGGACAGTTCCTCCGTTTCCGGTTCCCCCGCATCCGAAGCGAAAATTCCGGCGATGACTTGGCTTCCTCGGAATTCCAGGGATACCGTCAGGGAGCCTCGTCCCCGCATCGATCGGAGGGAGCTTTGGACAAGACTCGTCCACACCTGAATCAGCTGACCCGGCCTGGCGGTGACGGGAGGGACAGGGCGGATTCGTCTCACCACTTCCAATTGGGAGGAAACGGGGGCGAACAGCCCCAGAACGAGCTCCAGCCCCGTTTCGAGGTTGGTCGGGCAGAACCCTTGGTCCTCGGTGACGAGACGGGAATACTCGGCGACCGTCCTCACAAGGACCGCAAGCCCGGAATGGGCTGCCGAACTGGCCCGGTTGCGCCCCTCCACCGTAAGGGCGTCAATGACAAAGAAGAAGGCCTCCCGACCGACGTCGCTCCCCATGAGGGCCTGCCAGCGCGGGTTCCATTCGATAAGGTTGGCCTGGGCCATCCGCTGCGTGAGGCCCAGGGGATCGGGGAACCCCTGTTGCTCCAGGCGAACGGCGAGCTCGTCGAGACGGACTTTGCGCACCGAGCTGTCTTCCACAGGAGCACGGAGCCCTTCGTCCAGAACCATCCAGAAGGCTACCGTCTGGCCGGGGGACAGCTGTCCAATGATGTGACGCGCCCGGGGCACTCCCTCGTGCCACCAGAATGCGGATTTCTCCAGGTTGGCGCCCAGGGTATCCAAATGCTCCTGGGCCCTACCGGCGATGGTCGAGAGGAGGCCGCCCAGAACCGCTGTCTTTTCGGTCTGCCCCAGGGTGGCTTGGATCCGCTTGTCTTGCTCCACAGCTTCTCCCAGCAGGCGAACGAACATCCGCATGACGATAAAGACCATGACGGTGCAAATCACATAGCTGAAACCTACGTCGAGGAACCAGCGTTCCCGGGTCGAGTAGGGCGTAATCCAATCGGGCCTGAGGATCTGGACGCCAAGACAGATACCCATGGCAGCGAGTCCCAAAAGACCGTAGAAGAGGCTGCTTCCCTTTCGGTGCAAGATGGCGATGAAGGTGTTCAGGATCAGAAATGCGGTGAGCGTCGGGCCTTGGATGCCGGCATCGAAAAAGAAATTCCAAACGAAGAAAGCGAGGGCCGCCGCGGTCGTAAGGTGAAGCACCAGCTGAAAGTGGCGTCCCTTTCGGGCCATCGCGTAGAGGATGCCGAAAATGACGATCATCCCGAGGTCGTAGACAAATCGGAACAGTTCGAAAGTCTGGAAGCCGTCCAGAACCAAAAAGAACACGGCCGAAAACAGGGCCGTAAAGATCACCACATTGAGGATGCGGGGAAGGAGGTCGGTGTTGGCGGGCGCCCCGGCAACCCAGCGGAGGAAAGCGCTCATTTTCCCCTCGGAACTTTTCATTTGAAGTCATTGTCGCGCAAGGAACAGGACTTTTCCAGCCCACCATCGGCTTTGGACTCCCTTGGTTCTTCTCCTCCCAAGACCCCCCCTCCGACAGACAAAGTTTTCCTGCTGTTACATTGACAAGTCCTGGCCTTTTGCCTCACATTTTGCTTCATGAAAGGTAGCGAGGTCAGGGTTGAGAACGTCGAGAAGAAATTCGGCGAGTTCAACGCCCTGAAGAACGTCAGCCTGACGATCAGGAAGGGGGAGTTTTTTTCCCTGCTCGGGCCGTCGGGCTGTGGGAAAACGACACTTCTGAGAATCATTGCCGGCTTCGAGGATCCCTCGGCCGGAATTGTGTGCCTTGACGAGGACAATGTCGTCCCCCTGCCACCGGACAGGCGTCACGTCAACACCGTCTTCCAAAATTATGCGCTCTTTCCCCACCTGACTGTCTTCGAGAATATCGCCTTTCCCCTCCGTCTCAAGAAGGTTCCCTTGGCCCAGATCAAAGACAAGGTTTTTCGGTACCTGGAATTGGTGCAGCTCAAGGGTCAGGAGAGGAAGAAGCCCAATCAGCTTTCCGGTGGCCAGAAGCAGCGCGTCGCCATCGCCCGGGCCCTGATCAACGAGCCTTCGGTCCTGTTGCTCGACGAACCGCTTTCCGCCCTCGACGCCAAGCTCCGGCAGCAGCTCCTCATGGACTTGGATCTGATCCACGACGAAGTCGGGATCACCTTCATCTACGTGACCCACGACCAATCCGAGGCCCTTTCGGTGTCCGACCGTGTGGCCGTCATGAGCGAAGGCCGCGTTCTCCAGATCGGAACTCCCTACGAAATCTACGAGGCCCCCGCTGACACCTTCGTGGCCCAGTTCATCGGTGAAACCAACCTCCTGAAGGGAACGATTACCGTCCGCGACGGCCGCTTCTACACCATCGATACCCTCGACATGGGTCCCGTCATGGTGACCACGGACCGGGCCTTCGAGGTGGGGGACGAAGTCGTCCACGCCATCCGTCCCGAAAAGATCGCCATCACCAAGCAGCGCCCCGAGAACCTTCCCCCCGACTGGAATGTGGTGAAGGGAAAGGTGTTCGAGTCCATCTATTCGGGTTTTCAATCCCGATTTGACGTCGACAACGCCGCGGGTTACCGGTTCAAGGTGTACAAGCAGCACGAGAGCTACCTCGAGATGGGCCCAGAAATCAAATGGACCGACGAGGTTTGGTTGAGCTGGGACGCCGACGACGGTTACTTGGTGGAAAGCACCAGGTTATGAAGAAGAATTATGGAACCTGGTACACCCTGCCGCTGGCGGTGTGGATCAGCTTGTTCTTCGTGATTCCCATCGCCATCGTCCTCATCTACTCGGTTCTGACCAGGGACTACACCGGGGGAGTGATTTGGAAGTTCAGCCTCGATTCTTTCTCGGCCCTGGCCAACTCCTCGTTCATCAGGGCAACGGCGACCACCGTTTTCATCGCCCTCGTCTCGACGGCCATTACCATAGTTCTGGCTCTGCCCGTGGCCTACTACATGGCCCGGAGCCGGAGCAACACCATTCTGCTTCTGCTGGTCGTGGTTCCGTTCTGGGTGAATTTTCTGATCCGGGTCTACGCGTGGATGGCGGTCCTCGGCCAAGAGGGCTTTCTGAATGACCTCATCCGCTGGATGGGCCTCACGAACGAGCCCGTGACGTTTCTCTTCAACATCTGGGCCGTCATCATCGTCCACGTCTACGCTTACCTGCCGTACGCCATCCTTCCTCTGTTCACGACCATCGAGAAGTTCGATTTCGGACTTCTGGAGGCAGCCCGCGACCTCGGCGCAAGTCACGTGAAGAGCCTGACGAAGATCATGCTTCCCAATGTCCAGAGCGGCATCATTACGGCGGTTCTGTTCACGTTCATCCCAATCTTGGGCTCGTACGCCATCCCCGATCTCATCGGCGGAACGGACTCCACCATGCTTGGAACCATTGTGGCCCTGAATCTGCGGACCGGAAACAACTGGCCGCTCGCTTCGGCCATTTCCGTCGTCTTGACCATTATCACAAGCGTGGGGCTGCTCCTGTACTTCCTCTACAACCAGCGGCTCGAAAAGGTGCACCTGCAGTTTCAGGAGGAAACCAAGTGACCCGGCGGCCCCGGGTTTCGAGGGCGGTGTACTGGGCCGTGGTTGCGTTTCTCTTCTTTCCGCTTCTTGTTCTGCTGTTCTACAGCTTCAATGAGGGCAAGGGCTTTCAGTGGATGGGGTTTTCCCTTCGCTGGTATCAGAAACTGTTTTCGAATTCCAGGGAGCTCTGGGCAAGCGTCGAAAACTCCCTCATCATCGGATTGTCAGCTGCGACCGTTTCCACGGTGATAGGAACCCTGGGAGCCATCGGTCTCAACTGGTACAAGTTCTTTGGCAAGAAGTACATCCAGGCCGTAAGTTTCATTCCGCTCATCCTTCCCGAGATCGTCATCGGCGTCAGCCTGCTCATCTTCTTCGCGTCCAACCTGCGCGGCATCGGCACAGTTCTCGACGGTCTGGCGGCCACGGCCCCCCTGGGTGTCGCGCAACTGCTGATGGTTCTGGCTATCCCTTTCCACGTGGAACTGGGGATGGGGACCATCTTGGTGGCCCACATCAGCTTCACTCTCCCCTTTGTCATTCTGATGGTCTTGGCGCGGCTCTCTGAGTTCGACTACTCCATCATCGAGGCGGCCCGAGACCTGGGGGCCAAGGAATTGGACATCCTTTTTCGCATCATTATTCCAATTTCGATCCCCGGTATCCTTTCCGGCTTCCTCACGGCGTTCACGCTGTCTCTGGAGGATTTTGTGGTCACCCTCTTCGTCCAGGGTCCCAATTCTCAGACCCTGCCTCTCTACATCTACGGCCATGTGAAGAAGGGGCTTCCGCCTGAAGTGAACGCCTTCTCGGTCATTCTTATCGTCTTCACGATGGTCCTGATGTTTTCTGTCCGCAATCTGCTCAAGTACATGGTCAAGAGTAAGTAGGCCGTTGGCCTGTTTGAAAAATTGTCTGGAGGATCGTCATGAAGAAGACCCTTTTGGGTTCGCTCTTAGTTGCTGCCTTGCTTCTGGCCTCGTGTGACCAGAAGAGTTCGACCGCCTCTGCTGCGGCACCCGCGTCGGGAACCCCGAATGGTGAGGTGAACGTCTACAACTGGTCGTCGTACCTGCCCGACGACGTGAAGGCCGACTTCACGAAAGAAACCGGCATCAAGCTGAACTACGAAGAATACGATTCCAACGAGACCATGCTGGCCAAGGTCACGGCCGGAGGCAACTACGACGTCGTGTTCCCGTCACAGGACTTTGTGCCGACCATGATTAACAAGGGTCTGCTGACGCCCCTTGACCTGGCAAAGATTCCCAATCTGGCGAATGTCGACAAGACCATCATCGACTTCACCCAAAGTTTTGACCCGGGCAACAAGTACTCGGTGCCCTACAACATCGGGGCCACCGCCGTCGTTTACTGGAAAGACAAGATCAAGGATCCCGTGGAAAGCTTCAGCCTCTTCGGTGATCCCAAGTACAAGGGCAAGATCGTCCTCCTCAACGACATGCGCGAAGTCTACGGTGCCGCCCTTCACAACCTAGGCTTCAGCGCCAACACCACCGACGCCGCTCAACTCGACAAGGCCACCAACCTGATCCTGAAGTGGAAGGCCAACATTTTGAAGTTCGAGACGGATCAGATCCCCACGCTGTTTGCCAAGAAGGAAGTTTGGGCCGCGTTTGTGTATCCCGAAAACGTCCTGACGGCCATCGACGAGAAGGACAAGGACAACGTGGGCTTCTTCTTCCCCAAGGAAGCGGGCATCAAGTACCAGGACAACATGGTCATCCTCAAGGGAGTGAAGAATCTGGACAACGCCTACAAGTTTATCGACTTCATCCTGAGGCCCGATATCCTGGCCCGGATCGACGATGCCTTCGGCTACCCCGGCATCTCCGCCAAGGCCAATGCCCTGCGGAAGGTGGCCCCGTTCTACTCGACGGACAAACTCTCCAAGCACGAGTTCCGCCAGCCCCTGGGGGACAAGGCCGACCTCTACAACAAACCCTGGCAGGAAAAGGTTCTCATCGGCCAGTAAGTTTCATTAGGCATCACCAGCCGCCCCGAAAGGGGCGTTTTTTTTGCGCGTAAAAAAACCGGCCCACGAGGAGCCGGCTCTTTTACGGGAACGCCTTCCGGAACTACGCCTATGCTCTTCCGGCGGAGCCCAGGACTTCCTTGTTCTTGTGCGAATAGAGTTTCTTCAGTTCATCGCGGGCCGGTCCGAGGTACTTGCGGGGGTCAAACTCCGCAGGGCTCTCGGTCAGGACCTTCCGGATGGCGGCGGTCATGGCCAGCCGACCGTCGGAGTCGATGTTGATCTTGCACACAGCGCTCTTGGCGGCCCGGCGCAGCTGCTCTTCGGGGATGCCCACGGGGTCCTTGAGCTTGCCGCCGAACTTCTCGAGCTGGCGGACGTATTCGATGGGCACCGACGACGAACCGTGGAGGACGATGGGAAATCCGGGGAGCTTCTTTTCGATTTCTTCAAGGATGTCGAACCGCAGCGTGGGGGGAATGAGAATGCCGTCGGCGCTGCGGGTGCACTGCTCGGCCTTGAACTTGACGGCGCCGTGGCTGGTTCCGATAGAAATGGCCAGCGAGTCCACACCGGTGCGCTTCACGAAGTCGATGACCTCTTCGGGCTTGGTGTAGCTGGAGTGTTCGGCGACCACCTCGTCTTCAATACCGGCCAAGACACCGAGCTCGCCTTCAACGGTCACGTCGTGGGCATGGGCGTATTCGACCACCGACTTGGTGAGCTTGATGTTCTCTTCATAGGGAAGGTGCGAGCCGTCGATCATGACCGACGAAAATCCCCCCTCGATACAGCTCTTAACCAGTTCCAGACTGTCGCCGTGGTCCAAGTGCAAGACGATGGGAATCGAGTACCCGAGTTCCTTGGCGTATTCGACGGCTCCCTTGGCGAGGTTCTTCAAGAGGGTGGCGTTGGCGTACTTTCGGGCGCCAGAAGAGACCTGAAGGATAACGGGGGACTTGGTCTCCACGCAGGCCTGAATGATGGCCTGAAGCTGCTCCAGGTTGTTAAAGTTGTAGGCGGGAATGGCGTATCCGCCCTTCACGGCTTTGGCGAACAACTCCTTGGTGTTCACCAGGCCGAGTTCCTTGTAGGAAGTTGCCATGAAATTCTCCTTAGATGGGCTATCTTTACTTCTCCAATTTTAGTCGCCCCCCACCCCCAGGTCAAGGGAAGGGGATTTTTGGGTCCCCAACCTTTGCACCACTTTCCCCAAGTTATCCACAATTTTCCCCATTCTTGTGCAGATCAAGAAAGGAACGACTAACCGCGAAATTCTCAGCTGTCTGCGTCGTAGACATCAAAAAAAACCAAAAGTACCGCCTCGAAACCGACCTTCTTCGGGGAAGTAGACACAAAAACGCAGACTTTAGGGCAATTTACGGAAAAACAGACAGGTTGGGGTTTGGGCAAGGAGGAGAAATTCCAAAGTCAAAAAAACATCCACAAGTTATCCACAGGCTCAAATCGGGGACGAGCTCGCGCCCACCGCTTCTGTCTGTTGTCAAGAGATCGTCGGGACCTTTCGACGGATTTTTTCCAGCAATTGGTCGAGACCTTCTCTCTTGTTGAGGAGAAAATCGTCCTCCTCGGCAGGGCGATGAAACGTCTCGTAGTCGGGGATGATGACCGCCCCTCGGTGGTCGTCCCTCTCCTTGGCTCGCAGGCTGGCGGTCCAGATCCGGCGTTCCTCCTCTAGGTAGGCCACGAGGTTTTGTTCCAGGGAGAAGTAGTCCAGGTTAATCCTGCGGAAGAGCCCCCGAAGCCATTCGGCGTCGCACGGGACTCCATCGAGCTCCTGTTCGGCGAAGAGCTTCAACGCCGCGTACCGGAGAAATTCCCTGTAGGTCGCCAGAGCTTCCCGTCTGTCCTCTTCGAGCATGTAATTCTTGCCGACGGCAGCGATGTCGGCCTTGGTGTACACAGGTTTTCCCTCGATATTCGCCAGAAGGACACGGGCCTTCCACAACTTTTCCACAATCTCGGGACGAAAGATCCGCAGATCGAAGGAATGGCGCCGCGCCCGGTTCCGAGCCTGGTACTTCGCCTCGTTGCGGAGAAGCAGGTAGACGTTCTCGCGAAGGACCCAGCCGGGAACCACGCGGTTGAGCCCCCTCGTCTCGGCGGTATCCAAGGGTTCATCGAGGAGGAGGGAGAAGGGCAAGGCGAGGCGCTGCGGCAGGGTCACGACGCCCGAGGCCAAAATGGTGTAGGGCGCGTCCTGAAAATTGGCGGGAAACTTGACGGCCGTGGCGAGGCCGAAGAAGGTTCCCTCCCCGGCCCACAGTTCTTGGTCCGGAGAACGGCTCGTGTGGTTGGAGCCGATGTTGGCTCCGTATCCGACGTTGCCCCGGCCTTCGGGCCACCAGGCGGCAATCAGAAGGCTCTGGTGATGGAACCCGACAAAGGGGCCGAGGAAGCAGGCCGTAACCTCTCCCCCTCCCACGATGGAGTTGGGTCCGATGAGACTCTCCGAAACCAGGGCCTGCCTTTCAGATCCACTGTGCTCCAGAAGAATTGAGGAGTTGATCTGGGCCGATGAGTCGACTTCGCAGCCCCACTGAAGAATGGTGTCTCGGAGTTGGACGCCGGGACCCAACCTCACGGGCTCTTCCATCGAGGAAAGGGTCGTGCAGTTTTCCATCCGCAAAACACCCCGAGCCGAGGTGCCGGGCCCGAGGAAGACCTGGTCGATTCCCGACGAGTCGATGACCTGCACGTCGTCGCACAACACGGATCTGTCGAAGAAGAGGGACTTGGCCAGCTTCCCCACCTGGGCGCGAAGGATGGGGTCGGAGAGGTATTGCTCACCGGCCTCTAGGGTCATGCCGTCCCAAATGCGAATTTCCCTTCCCGGTGTCTCGAGGCCGGCACGGATGACGGTTCCCGCCCCGAAATTAGTCGTCGCGGTGCAGTCGACCGTGGAGTTTCGGACCAGGGACCGGGCGCCGACGGTCAGCCGCCGAAGGGAGGGACAATGTTCGACCACGACGTCGGGACCGAGCTCAACGTCGGACAGGGAAGAGGCATAGACCTCTCCGGAGAGGACGACCCGGCCGGAAAAGCGGTTTCCGTGGACCCGCGTTGGGTCGAAACCTGGCCCTGCCAATACGAGAGCTCCCGGTCGCAGGAGATTTCCCTGCTTTTCGAGAAGGTGAAGCTCGTCTAGGTTGAGCGCACGGGCCGAGACTTTCCGGGACCGGAGAGCTTGGAGCGCGTCGCGAAGGGGACTCAAAAGCATGCGATTCCTTGTTTGACAAAGGTGGAATGGCTCCCTAGAATAACCCGGAAACGGCCCCTTGATCAGGGTCTTTTCCCGTGGGAGCCAAGATTTGCCCGAAATGAGACTGAATACCCCGTGGAAATCGGTTCTTCTTTTTCTGGGTGCCCTCGGGGCCTGCCTGGGGCTCCTTGCCCTGAGGTTTCTGTTCACGGGTCACTTTTCGTACTTCTTCCTCGCCCGAAATCTGTTCCTCGGGTTGATTCCTCTGGGTGTCGCCTCCGTGGCACTTCTGATCGAGCGGCAAAATTGGAAGTTCTGGGGCCGGTTCTCGTTGGTGCTGCTCACCTTCCTTTGGCTGCTCTTCTTTCCTAACTCTTCCTACATCTTCACCGATTTCATCCACCTGATTCAGAGAGGGCTGGACACAGACAACCCCAATGCCCGGGGCCTCGACAACATGCTGGTTTGGTTCGATCTGTTGAACCGCTCGCTCTTTGCCTTCGTCGGCCACCTGATGGGGCTTGCTTCCCTCTACGTGATGCACAGCCTCTGGAAAAAGGAGTTCGGGCGATGGCAGGGCTGGCTCTGCGTCGTGCTCTCTTGCTGGGCTGCCGGGTACGGCATCTTCATCGGAAGGTTTGTCCGCTGGAGCTCCTGGCATCTCTTCACCAGGGCCGAACAGACCTGGCAGAGCCTGGCCGAGAACCTGGGCGCCGTGGACGCGTGGCTCTTCTCGTCGGGGTTTGCCGCATTCCTGTTGGTGAGCTACTTCTTTGTGTATCTTTTCAAGAAGCATCTGTACGTGTCCAAGGAGTCTTCATGACCGACCTCACCCGCGCCGTGGCGGTGGCCACCGATGCGCGCCACCACTCCTATTCTCCGTATTCGCATTTTGCCGTGGGCGCGGCGCTGAAGCTCAAGGATCGGGAGGTCTACGTCCCCGGCTGCAATGTGGAAAACGCCAGCTTCGGAGGCACCTGGTGCGCCGAGAGGTCGGCGGTCGTGGCGGCGATCAGCCAGTACGGCCGGGTCGAGTTTGAGTCGCTGACCGTGGTGACGGACACCGACCCGCCGGCGTACCCCTGCGCGTTCTGCCGAGGCGTCCTTGTCGAGTTTTGCGGACCCGACTTTCCCATCTACCTCGCCAACCCCGATGGGGTGAAGATCACGACGCGCTTGGGCGACATCCTGCCCCACCCGTTCAAGCTTCTGCCGGAAACCTCCGGGTCATAACGAGGGCGTCTCCGAGGGGGCCGCCCT
The DNA here is from genome assembly GCA_023265735.1 of Spirochaetaceae bacterium. Taxonomy (GTDB): domain Bacteria; phylum Spirochaetota; class Spirochaetia; order JABEVK01; family JABEVK01; genus JAIFLN01. Next base: position 10,616 of record JAHFSN010000006.1, read on the forward strand.
CGGGCCGAAAGAACGCCGGGAGTCGGGCGGTCTCAACGAAGCCGTCGTCCCCGTAGATTCTTCGGGCGGCGGTCCAATGCTCATTTACGATGAGAACGGCGGACGTGAGCTGGGGAAAGTCGTCTGCGAGCCTTTCGAGGCTTCGTCGGAAGAGCGCCCGCCCGGTCCCGCCCCGGTACGACGCCGCCACGGTCATGGAGGCAACATAGAGAGTATGCCCCCGGGGGTCGAGCCAGGTCCCAATGTCGTGGCCTAGGTCAAACCGGGACTCGTTCTGAAGGTCCCAGTCTTTCCAGATTTCTGCGCAGAGGTAGCCCATCGCGGCCTGACCCGCCGGCCGTGCCAGCAGAAAGCCCTCGGGGAAGGCCCGGATCCGGCGCTCAAAGACCGCCCGCGACTCCCGAATTCCCGGGGGAAAACCCTCGTCTTCCAGGCCCATGACCTGGTCTAGGTCGGCGACCGAAGCCCGCTCCAGCAGGAAATCCATGGCGGCATCTTGACCGCTCTAGGGGCCTCGGTCAAGATGATCCGCATGATCCGTCCTGACTTCACGCTGACTGTCACCTGCCCCGACCAGAAGGGCATCATTGCCGCTGTCACTCAGACCATTGCTGTGGGAGGCGGGAACATCCTCAACCTCAGCCAGCATACGGCCGTCGACATCAACACCTTCCTGCTGAAGGCGGATTTCTCGGTGGACGAACACTTTCAGCGCCCCGACTTCGAGGCGGCCTTCCAGGAAGTGGCGACCCGCTTCCAAATGGAGTGGCAGCTCCACGACAAGGTCACGAAACCCCGGGTGGCCATCCTCGTCAGCAAGACTAGCCACTGCCTCTACGAACTCCTTCTCAAGCACCAAGACGGCGAGCTCCCCTGCGAGTTTCCCGTGATCGTGGCCAACCATCCCGACCTAGCGGCGGTGGCCACCCAGTTCCATATCCCCTTCTTCCAGGTCGACGTGGCCAAAGGAAAATCCGATTACGAAGCGGACGTCCAGAAAATTCTGGAGGATTACCGTATCGATACCGTCGTCCTGGCGCGCTACATGCAGATCCTCAGCCCTGAGTTCACCCGTCGATGGGCCTTTCGGGTGATCAACATCCACCACGGCTTTCTTCCGGCCTTCATGGGGGCCAAACCTTACCACCAAGCTTGGCACCGGGGCGTGAAGATCATCGGCGCCACGGCCCACTTTGCCAACGAGAATCTCGACCAGGGACCGATCATTTGTCAGGATACGATTCAAGTGGCCGACACCTGCTCGATCGCGGAATTCGTCCAGATGGGCAAGGACGTAGAACGAAAAGTCCTCTTTGAGGCCCTCAAACGCTTCCTCAACCGCCAGGTCTTCGTCTACGGCGGCCGCACCTTCATCCTGCCATGACCCTTTCGAAGGCCCTGGACCAGAAGATTGTCCTCGTGACGGGCTCGTCTCGGGGAATTGGCCGCGAGATCGCCAGGCAGGCCCTGGAAGCCGGTGCCAAGGTGGTGCTTAACGGACGAAACCCTGCTACCCTCGAAGTCACAAGGTCGAGCCTGGGCCACCTGGACCGAACAATGGCCATCGTGGCCGACCTCACCCAGCCCGAGGAAGCCGAATACCTGGTGGCGGCAACGCTGACGGCCTGGGGCCGCATTGATTTTCTGATCAACAATGCGGGACTGTCGATGCGGGGGCCCTTCGCGGAGCTCACTCCGACCACGGTGCGGACCATGATCGAAGCCAACTTTTCTTCGGCCGTGTGGACGACTTTGGCCGCCCTCCCCTCCCTCCGAGCGTCGAAAGGACGAGTCACCTTCGTCTCCAGCTTGGCGGGGCTGGGAGGTTTTCCGGGAGTCAGCCTCTACTCGGCGTCCAAAATGGCCCTCGAGGCTCTCCATGGCAGCGTGGGTGCCGAGGAACGATCCTCGGGGGTATCCACCCGGCTGATCTATCTTCCGTTCACGGAGAATGACTCGGACAAGACGGTTCTCGACGCCCAGGGGAACCCCTTCTTCCATGAGCGCAGGTGGGTCCTCACCCAGCCGAAGGCCGCCCAATGGATTCTGAGAGCCACGGTCGGCCGTCGGAGGACCACGGTCCTCACCGGGGCCGGGGCCGCCCTGGTCTGGGCACGGTTCCTTATCCCAGGAATTCTCTTCTGTTGGCTCTCCCGGTCGGAGGGGCGTCTTCACAGGGTCAGTCGCGGTTCTTGACCCAGACGGCAATCTGATCCAGGATCAGGCGAGGTTACAGATACATGGTCCTGACCGATTCGCGGCTTCATCTGCAGTACACCGACTACGGCATCCTCATCCCGATCCGCACTTCCAAGGTGACCAAGGTCCTGGCACATCTCTCGGCGGCTCCCGCCCTGGACGGTCTTTCCTGGAAACTGGACGGAATCACCGAACCCGTGGACCGAGCCGCCCTTGAGAGGGTCCACACCAAGGACTATGTCGAACGTCTCTACGGGCCCCGCCTCAAGGACGAGATCCTTCGCGCCTACGAGCTCATCGATGCCGAGGGCAACCATCACCGCTACGCCCCCGAAACCGCCGTGAAGCCTCTCTCCCAATTCTTCGAGGAGGTGGCCCTCCTCCATGTGGCAGGGACGACCCAGACCTGCCGGCTCGCCCTGGAGCGCGGATGGGCGTTCTTCACGGGCGGAGGTATGCACCACGGGCATTCTGACCGCGGCACAGGATTCTGCCTCGTGAACGATTTGGTGATTGCTGTCCGGACACTCCAGGCCGAGGGACGAGTTCGGGACGCATGGATCATCGACATCGACGCTCACAAGGGAGACGGCACGGCCTCCCTGACAGCGGGAGACCAAAGCATCCTTACCCTCAGCATCCACATGGCTCAGGGCTGGCCCCTGGACCCCGAAACAGCCACGGAACGGGGGCTCGACAACCCCAGCCTCGTCCCCAGCGATGTCGACATTGCCCAGGAGCCCGGGGAAGACGCCGAGTACCTCCCCCGGTTGGCCCAGGGGTTGGAAGAGCTTCGGGCCCTGGCGCTGGAGAGAAACGGAAGGCTGCCGGACCTCGTGCTGGTGGTGGACGGGGCCGATCCCTACGAAAAGGACGAGCTGCCCTCAACGGCGACCATGCGCCTCACCCTGGCGCAAATGCTCGAGCGCGACCTGCTGGTCGACCGCTTCCTCACGAAGCTGAAGCTGCCCTCGGCGTGGGTCAACGCCGGCGGGTACGGTGATCACGTCTGGGAAGTTTACGCTCAGTTCCTCGAAAAGGTGCTCCCGGAAAAGCTAAGCTAGAGCTTTTCGAGGAGCATGGAACACTTGCCCGAAGGAATGGGAAGGGTCTTCTTCTTCTTGTTGAGAATATCGATGGTGAAATAGTAGAGCTTCTCGGACTCCAGCCGGATTTCCCAGCCTCGTCCCGATTTGCTCGACAGAATGGTGATGAAATTCCGCTTGAGCGAAAGGTTCTCTATGCCCATGAGCTCGAGGATGGGCACCTTCCAGTCGACGGTCTTCCGGGGCAGGCTGATGTATAGACCCACCACGTTCTCGATCATGAGAGTGATGGTGCTCAGGGCGGCCTGATGGAGGTGGTTGGGCCGGTTGAAATCCTCCCGGCCCTCCCAGTCGGCAGGGCCGTCCTGCATGGGCTGGTAAGCCTCCCACAGGTAGCCCTTTTCTTTGCCATCGGGGTGAAGGGTGTCGAGAACGTAGTAGATGTGCTTGATGGCGGCCTCGCGGGCCAGTTCCCATTTGCCGAACTTCTCCAGACCCTTGATGACCATGAAGGTCATGGCAGGAAACACCGACCCACGGTAGCCATTTCCCTTCTTGGAAAAGAACGGCGACGACGCCGACAGGCTGGGGAAGGGATTCGGAGTCCCGAATTCCTTTTCGTCCTTCAGGTGGGCGATGAGTGCCTCGGCCCTGTCTTCGTGGGGAATCTCGGCCAAGAGCACCCAGTACGCGCCCACGTGCCGAACCTTGATCTGTTTTTCGTCGATATCCAGATCGTAGAAGAAACCGTCTTCTTCGTTCCACATTTGGCTGTTGATCCGGGTCTTCAGGGAGTAGTAGGCTCTCTTGTAGCGAAACGCGAGGTCTTTGTCGTTGAGAATGTCCCCGAGGGCCGACAGGTAGAGGGCGTTCATGGCCTGCTGGGCATTGAAGTCTATGGGGTAGACGGTATTCTCCCGGGGGCTGTTCTCCATCATGGTCGCGGACAGGGGAACCCGGTAGAGACCGTTCTCGGCTTTGAAATTCGTTTCGAGCCAGGTGAAGTGCCGCTCCAAGGCCGGCAGGACTTCCTTGATCCGCCGCTTGGCGCCCAGTTTGTGGTAGATGTTGAATTCCACCCAGCTGAACAGGGGAGGATGGATACCGTCAGGGTTTCCCGGGCGGAACACGGGTTCACCGGTTTCGACGCTGTACTCTCCGCGGATGGCGCCGTCGGCTTCCTGCTTCTGATAGAAGTTGTCGATGAGAGTTAGGGGAGAATAGACGGAATTGCTGTAGACCAAAAAAAAGGAAGCCATACAGGCATCAAATTGATGGATGGTCGAGCTGGAGAGGTGATGGAAAAACGGCTTCTGAAAATCACTACCCGGGCCGCCCTTGGCCCAGGAATCACGGATCCAGGCCCAGCTTTTGTCGTAAATATCGACAAAGTCCTGGTCATAATAATGGACACTGGGGGGCTCTTTCTTAACAACGTTCAAACTCTACATCCTCGAACAACGAATCATACTAACATAGCATGGCAGAGATTGAAAGTAAAATTTTCCCAGTGGTGACCGAAAAATGTCCCTAAAAGCAGGCGTTGTCCAGTTTAGTCCTCTTTACGGCAGGGTCGAGGACAATCTGGGGAGGCTGGAGTCCTTGGTCGAAACCGGGGCAAAGCAGGGGGCAGAAGTCCTGGTTCTCCCCGAAATGGCCTGGACGGGATACCTCTGGCCGCAGAGACACACGTTGATCTCCAGAGCCGAAGTCGCGGGAGCAGGACCGGGCCAGGATTGCATGCGAACGCTGGCCCAACGCTGGAATCTCACGCTGCTGTACGGCTTTCCCGAAATTGGTCCGGAGGGGCTCTTCAACGCCCAGGGTTTGGCGACGCCCGACGGGACCCTGGGGTCCGTGTACCGCAAGACCCACCTCTTCGACGCCGACACCTGGTGGGCGCTCCCCGGCGATACGGGGTACCTTCAATGGCCCTCCCCCTGGGGGGCCATCGGGAGCGGAATCTGCATGGATTTGAATTTCCCCGATCTGCCGGATTTTCACGCCGAGGCCGGCACCGACATCCTCGCCTTCTCAACCAACTGGATCGATCAGAACTTCGACGTCCTGCCCTACTGGGCGGAACGCTTGAGGGGATCGGGACCCGGTTTCCGGAAACTGGCGCTTTGCGCCAACCGCGGGACCTCCGAGTTTGGCGTGCCGTTTCGAGGTCAAAGTGCCATCTTCTGGGAAGGGGCTTGCGTGGCCAGCCTTCCGGGGAAGGACGACGGAGTTCTCGTTGCGGAGGTTCCCCTATCGTCCTCTAGGGCCGATTCCCCAGGTAGATGACTCCCGGTTCCTCCCGGAGAACTCGGAACCCTTCCTTGGCGTAGAACCGCTGGGCACGAAGGTTGTCCACTCCCACCCCCAGATGAAACCCTTTCACCCCCGCCGTTCGAGCTTGATCAGCAAACAGGGCGAGGGCCTGGTGTCCGAGGCCCTGGCCCTGGGCCCGGGGCAAAAAGTCGATATGAAAGTGGCCGGGATAATCGTCGGCGAGGTCGGGAACAGGTACCGGTAGGTGGATGAGGTTTCGCAGCCAGGTCTCGAACGGCGATGCGGCGTCAAAGGGTTCCAGACTTACCTTCTGCCGCACCGCCGGCAGCCAATCGCTTTCCATCCAATCGGCGAACTCCCGGCTGTTGGGAGTCGTCACCAGGTAGCCCGCGACTCCTCTTTCGTCGCAGGCGATCCAGCACCACTGGGGGGCATGGACGAGGTAGGGTCCGGCAAAGTAGTGGCCCAGGAGAGTCCGGTCGGTGACGACGGCGCTGGCATCCTGGCCGGCGTGCCCCGTGCGGTGGCAGATCTCGTAGACCTCGGGCAGGTCGCTCAAGTGGGCATGGCGAAGGATCAAAGGGTTTCGAACTCCCCCTTGGCCTTGTTCTTCCGCACGTTGTCCCAGGCGAACCAGCGGCCGTTCATGGAAACGTACACCCCCGGAGGCAGGGTCTGGGCAAACGCCATCGCGCTCCCCAAGTTGAAGAGTCCGTCGGACGACCCAAACTTCCAGGGAATCATGGCACCGGTCAGGACCACCGTCTTGCCGGTCACCCGGTGCGCCAGGACCCGGGCCGTCTCGGTCATGGTGTCGGTGCCGTGGGTGACCACAATTCTGTCCTCACTCGCCGCTTGGCACGCCTCGGCAATGAGCAGTCGCTGGGCGTCGGTCATCTGAAGGCTGTCGACCATCATGAGGGGGGTGATGGTGGCCGGGACCCTCGAGCGGCCGAGGCTCAACATTTCCGGTAGGTGGGTATCCTGGAAATACAACTCGCCTGTCAGCTCGTTGTACTCCTTGTCGAAGGTACCGCCGGTGACAAGGAAGCGAACCGACCCACTCATCCCGCGAAGGCCAGCCCGAGCTTCTTCAATTTGGGAGGGATCACGGCCCGGCAGTACGCTTGATTGGGATTCTTGTTGAAGTAGTCTTGGTGGTAATCCTCGGCCGGATAGAACGCCTTGAGGGGGAGCACCTCGGTGACGATGGGACTGTCAAACTTCGTCTGGGCGGACCGCTTCGCCTCGTCGGCCACGGCCTTCTGAGCCTCGGTGGTCCAGTAGATTCCCGACCGGTACTGGGTGCCCGTGTCGTTGCCTTGGCGGTTGAGGGTCGTGGGGTCATGGGCCTTGAAGAAGAGCTCCAGGAGGGACTTCAGGGAGATCACCTCGGGGTCAAAGGTCAACTGGACGACTTCGGCGTGCCCGGTGGTGCCGGTGCAGACCTGCTCGTAGGTGGGATGTTCCTTGGTGCCGTTGGCGTAACCCGACACGCTCTTCAGGACACCAGGCACTCGGATGAACACCGATTCCGTGCACCAAAAGCAACCGCCGGCCAGCGTAATTTGTTCACTCATGAAAGGACTCCTTGAAGCGCTCATAGGCGTCTTCAAAGGTAGCGAAAAGGGTGCCGGTAAACAAGTTTCTTCCGTTGGTGAACGGTTGGTTCAGGGCTGCCATGATGGACTCTTCGGTCTCACCTTGCTCCAGCAGATAGTGGCCGAACGCCAGCGAGGAGAGCGGAACGGGCTCGTCGCTGACGGTATACACGTAGCCTTGGGCGTCGAGGAGCTGCTCGAAGGGACCCCGGGACCAATGAAAGACGCGGTTCTCGGGTTTGTCGGGATCGAGGAGACCCTCCCGCACGAGGGACAAGCGGATCTGATCTATGGCCGACTTGAATTCCTCGTAAGAAAGCTCGGTTCGAAACACCATGGCCGCCACGTCGGTGCCGTTGTGATGTTTGGTCAGAAGGGCGGGGATATCGTAGTTCACCACAAAGACATCCCCAGGAAGCCGCTTGATCAGCTGGCCCTCGATGTCGATCAGGTCGTAGACGGGAACCCAGGTTTCGAAAAGGGCTTCCTCGTCCACCTCCAGTTCGCCAAGAGCCTCGAAGGCCCCCAGCACCTTCGCGCTCGAAAACGGAACCCCGAAGAACCGGCTGAAGGTTTCCTGCATGGCGGGGGTAAAGGCAGCAGCCCCGTTCCTGG
>JAHFSN010000184.1 GCA_023265735.1 Spirochaetaceae bacterium
GACGCGGTAACCCCGGTTCCATAGGCCACCGTCTCGGAACCCAGCGTGAGGGTGAGAATCATATCGTCTGGACCTGTAACGGTGATCTGGCCATCCCCTGCCGTTGAATTCCATTTGGCGAACAGATAGACGTCGTCGGCACCTATGGTGATCTTCTGACCAGCCACGTAGAGGCTTCCTATCCCGTCCGATTTGCTGGTCCACCCACCGAATTCATAACCAGCCTTGGCAAGGGTGCCGGTATTGCCGAGGACCGTCGCGGTCGCACCAGCGAGGTAGCCCGTGGAATCGACGGGCGCCGTGCCCGTTGTGGCGGAGTTTCCGTCATAGATGACCCTGTGCGTGGGCAAAACACTCCAGGCGGCGAACAATGTCAGGTCGGTTCCCGGCATTTTGAGGGTCATGCCCGGGGTGTAATTTGTACCTGCGCCATCACCGCTGGTATTCCAGCCAACAAAGGTTGACCCCACTTTGGCAAGATTCCCGGTGTTCCCCAAGACCGTGACCGTTGAGTCGGGAAGGAATGTCTTGGTCTCGACCGGTACATCGCCAGACTCGGCCCCGTTCGAGTCATACAGGACGTGGAATTGACGGGGTGCCGAAGGCGTGCTCCCGCCCGAGGCCGGGTTCGAACACGATGCAAAGCTGCAGAGCGTCAGAGCAAATAGGATCAAATAACGGAACACCATCCGGCCCCTGTCTTACTAGATTGGCTACGTCATGCTCGATTCTATAGTTTAGTGGCATTATGTTTTTCGCTTCATATCTTGTCAATTGGCCGAATGGTCAATGTCACTAGGGATTCACCACCGGAAGAGTTCGGCCCGTTGGGGTCCTGACGGCGTTGGTGAAATCAACTGAGGGTGGTTTGTTCCGCTGTGGAAATGAGGCCGTACAGCTCTTCTTCGTCCCGCGCCTCGTACAGGCGGTCCTCAAAGAAGTCACTCTCAAAGAGACCCGCCACATGAGACAGGAGCACTTGGTGGAGCCGCGGCGACTCGGCTGGGGACACCAGAAGAAAGAGGATTTTGGTCGGTTCCGATCGGCCCGGTTCCGGGAGGGGCTTCCGGGGTCGGGCCACCACGATGAGGGGGCGGGGAAGCCCCTCGATTCGGCAGTGGAAGATGGCCAGATGGTGAGAGAGCACCCCGGGGGCCAGCCTCTCCCGTTCGAGGATTCTGGCCAGGAGCCCCGAGCGGTCGGCGGGCAAGTCTTCGGCGGGAATTTGGGCGAGGGCCGTCTGGAGGACGGTTTCGAGGGTGTCTCCCTCGACATCGAGGAAGGCGTGACCCGGCTTGAGGAATTCGCTGATGGTCACAGGGGGCGCCACGGGGAACTCCTCCTCGATCGTCCCAACGACTTCTTCCAGGACGTCTTCGAGGGTCACAACCCCGATCCACCGGCCAGCCGCGTCACGAACGAAGGCCATGTGAATGCCAGTTCTCTGCATTTGCCCCAGGAGGTTCTCCAAGGGATCGTGGTCGACCACCTCGAGGGCGGGCCGGACGAGGTCGGCCAGGCTATAGGCTCCCGGGTCGTCCCTGTAGGCGGCGTACAAGTCCTTCACGTGGACCACGCCCAAGGGCTGGTGGCTCCCGGGCTGGACCAGGGGATAGCGCGAGTAGCGGAATCGGTCAATGACGGTGTGGACCGCCTGCCACGACATCCCCGACCGGAGCACCTGCACCTTGGCCCGGACCTGCATGGCGTTCCTCACCGTCAGGGCTCCCAGATCGAGGACGTTCTCCATGTACAGCAGGCGCCGGAAACTCATCATCCCGCCCGATTCCGACTGGTCGAGGATGGCCCGAAATTCCCCATCGGACACCGTATGGCCGTGGGGTGCCGCCAGGCCGAAGGGCTTGAGGACGAGGCCCACGGTGGCGTTCAGCAGCCAGATCGGAACCCAGAACAGCCAGCGAAAGACCTGAATCGGACCGGCGATCCAGAAGATGGACTTCTCGGTGATCCGGATGGCGATCGTCTTGGGGATGAGTTCCCCCAAGACGATGTGAAGGTAGCTGACCAGAAGATACCCAGACACCACCGAAACCGTCGCCACCACCGCAGGCGACCAGGAGCCCAGCCCGGCGAACAGGGGCTCGAAGAGGGCTGCGAAGGCAGGTTCCCCCACAAAACCCAGGCCAATGCTGGTCAGGGTGATGCCCACCTGACATACCGAGAGGTAGTCATCGAGATGATCGAGGATCTTTCGGACCCCCAGGGCCCCCCGGCGACCCTGGGCGACCATCGAATCGACCTGGGTCGACCGGATCTTCACCGACGAGAACTCGGCCAACACGAAGAAGGCGTTGAGGGCGATGAGGAGAAAGGCGATGCCCAGGTAGGAGGCGGTTTCCATCTTTGATCCGCTCCCAACATAGCGCCCTAGGGCCATCGGCACAATCTACGTGCCCCGGGGGACCTTCCGCAGAGGAATCCAAACCTCGGAGACGTATTCGAGAGCCGACGGGTCACCCCGGGGATCACCCAGGGGAAACACCGGGTACACCTCGAAATCCGGGGTGCCGGCGTGTTCATAGCCCGACGACGGAAACCATTCCGCGAAGGCCTTCTGCCACACGGCCTGGATGGCGTGGGGCATGGGTCCCACGCTCTCGAAAACCGCGTAGGTGGCCGTTGGAAGCGCGATCCCTCGGGTTCCTGGCAGGGGCAGGTGCGGAGCATCGACGCCAATCAGGTAGGTAAATTCCTCGCGGTCTTCCCCCCATTCGGCGCAGAGTCCGATCAAACCGAGGGGCCTCGCGTGGGGGACCAATCCGGAGATGCGTCCCGTGGCGTGGCACTGGTTCCAGAATTGGGGAATTTCCCGGAAATTCTGGCCGCTCCGGCAGGCCGTTCTCAGGGTCCAGCCCACCACCGTGAACGCGGGTTTCTCCACGATGCGAAACTTCATGGCCCGGCCGCCCTCCAGGACCACCGCCAGCCGGAGCGGGGGCCAGGTCTCGAGGGAAACGCCCGGTTGCCGGGCCTCGGTGGGGGTCTTGCCGAACAGGCGTTTGAACGCCCGGGCAAAGGCCTCCGGGGTCTCGTAGCCGTACCGGAGGGCGATGTCGATCACCTTGTCTGTCCCGGCCGCCAGGTCGATGGCTGCCCGGCTGAGGCGCCGGCGCCGGGAATGCTCCCCAGCCGTCGTCCCCGAGACCACCTCGAACATCCTGAGGAAATGAAACAGCGAACAGTGGGCCAGGGACGCCGCCTTCTCGAGGTCGGGTTCGCGATCCCAGGTGTCCTCCAAGTAGTCGAAAGCGGCGTTGAGCCGCTGGCCCCAGTCCACCGTTTGTCCTAGCCTTTCTTCTTGACCGGTACCCAGGCTTCGCAATAGTACCGATCGCTGGTGGTATCTCCCCGGGGGTCACCCGCCGGGAAGGCGGGATAGACCTCGAAATCCGGGGTCCCCGCGTGCACGTATTCCGAGGCGGGAAGCCATTGCGAAAAGATCTCCTGCCAGATCTCCTGGATGGCCTTCGGCATGGCACCCACGCTTTCCACGACCGCGTACGTCGCGGCCGGAAGCTCCATCGTCTGTGTCCCCTCGGGAACTTTCTTGTTCGATGGCTTCTCGATGGCAATGAGGTAGGTGAAGGTTTGGTCCTGGGGCTTCATTTCGGTGCACACACCGATCAGTCCCAGGTCGCCGGCCAGGGACTCCAGCGCCGCGACTTTGCCGTCACGATGGCTCCTCTGCCAAAACTCAGGGATCTCCCGGAAGTTGGCGCCGTCGGCGCCCGTGGTTCTGAGGGGCCAACCCACCAGCGTTAGCGCCGGCTTCTCGACAATGCGGTAGTTCATACTCGCCTCCTGGGGACAAAGCTACGCCACCTGAACGCCCGGGTCCTGTCCCGGCTTGCGGACTTAGGACAGGGCCGACAGCACCTCGGCCGAAGTGCGGACCCGGCCGATCCGCGGGAAGATCGTCGACACGGCGAACTGGTGGGCTTCGGCCGCCACCGAGGCCATGGCGTCCTCGACAAAGATCACCCGGTAGTTCAGTTCCCAGGCGAACCGCCCGGTAGATTCGACGCCGAAGTTGGTCGCGATGCCCCCCAGGAGGATGGTGTCGATGCCCCGCCGTCTCAGCTGCAGGTCGAGGTCGGTACCGTAGAAGGCGCCCCACTGGTGCTTGGTGACGAGGATGTCTCCCGGGCCCGCGTGAAGCTCGGGAACGTAAGCGGCGCCGTCGGGGAGGGGCACCGCGGGCCCCATCATGGGAATGTCGACGGGTACGGCCAACCTATCTTTTCCATCGGGCCGGAAGTCGACGTTCGTCAGGACCACCGGAATCCCCAGGGCCCGGCAGCGATCGGCCAGCTTCACCCCTACGGCCACCACGTCGGCCGAGGGCCGAGGGGCCGTGGGCATGGCCACGATGCGCTTCTGAAGATCGATGAGGACCAAGGCGGTGGTCCGGGGGTTCAGGATCAGTTCGCGGGGAGTGGCGGGTTCGGGCATGGAGACCTCCTGGGGGGCTAGTCGCGGTCGAGGAAGTACCCAGGGTCTGCCCTGAGGATACCCTCGGCCAGCGGTTCGGGGTGGGGGGAGGTCAGGGTGTCGAGCCAGACCACCTGGGCCTCCGGAAATCCCGCCCGGAACAAATTCACATTCGCCGGTTCGTTGTCTACCGTCAAGACCAAAGTGCCCAACCGCGAGACCTGGGTCAGCACCGAGGCCTTGTAGTCCTTGTCGGACATCTCAAACGTCGGTTTGAAGAAGAACGCCTCGTCGGGCCCGGCGGGGAGTCCGTGGTCCTCAAAACTCTTTCGGGTCCCCCTCTCCATGCCCCCGCTGTGCCGCCCGGTCAGATAGGCCAGCCGGAACCCTTGGGACTTGAGGTCGTGCAGGAAGGCGGCGCTTCCTGGGTAGGGCTGGTCGTGGACCAGCCATTCGTCGGTGAAGAACCTCTCCCTCCAGAACGTCTGGACCCGCCTTAGGAGCCCTTCGTCTTCGATGCCGGCGCCCTTGAGCATGTCCGTCACTCCCCAGGCCCGAGGATCGGGTTTCCAGGCCCGGCGCCAGGGGGCCAGGTCGGGGAGGGCCTCAAAGGCGGCCTCGAGGATGGCGGCGTTCCGGGGCGCCGTGTCCATGAGCGTCGAGTCGATGTCGAAGAGAGCCACCCAAGGAGCCCTTCGTCCCTGACGGTCCAGGCTTTCCCGGTGCTGGAGGATGGGGTGGTAGGGCCTCAACTCTCCCACT
>JAHFSN010000185.1 GCA_023265735.1 Spirochaetaceae bacterium
CGGCGAGCCGAAGTCGTGGCCGACGAGCATCGCCGTCCTCCGATACCCCAGGGCCGAGACCAGGGCCAGGGCATCGCGCGTCGAGTTCAAGAGGCCGAAAGGCGCCAGGGAAGCGTCGTAGCCGTTCACCCAGCCGGTGGTGAGGCCAAAGCCCCTCTGGTCGGGCGCCACCGCGTGGTACCCCGCGTCGGCCAGAAGGGGAATCAGGTGCCGCCAGCCGTAGGCCAAGTCCGGAAAACCGTGAAGAAGGAGAGCGAGCGGCCGGCCGGGCCGCTCGTAACCGCCTTCGAGAATGTGGATATCGAGGCCGTTGATCCCAGGGATCAGGCGCGAACGAATCCCCTGAGGAAGGGTTCCTTCGCCGTAGGCGAGTGTGGTCATCTCGGGTACTCCTCCGGCAATTCCTATTATATGGCAATCACCATATAACCATACTATGTCGACCACCATAGAATAGTCAAGCCCGATGTGGTACATTGGCGGCATGCCACGGAAGACGGATGCCCGGGAGCGGGCGATTGCCACGGCCGAACAGTTGTTTCGCATCCAGGGGTACACCGCCACGGGGTTGACCCAGATCCTCGAAGAGAGCGGCGCGCCCAAGGGGTCGTTCTACTTTCACTTTCCCCGCGGAAAGACCCAGCTGGCCGAAGAAGCCATCGATCAGTACGTGGGGCGGCGAATGACCGTCTTGCGGAATATCTCGGCGAACACGGCAGGCGACGCCCGGAGCTTCATTCGCCAGCTCTTCGACACCTTTGGGGCCGAAATGGTGGCCACCGACTTTCAATTTGGATGCCTCATGCAGAATCTGGCGAACGAACTCCCTGCCCTCGACCCCGAACTGACCGCCCGGGTGGCCCGGGGCTTTGTCGACTCAACCGAGATCGTCGCCCAGCATTTTCGGCAGTGCGGCTTCAGTCCGGCTCGCGCGGCAGCCACCGCTGCGGCGTTGGTGGCCGCCCTGGAAGGGGCCAGGACCATTGCCCGGTTGGAACGCACGCCGGCCGTCTTCGGGTCCCTGGCGCGGGTGTGTACCGACAGTTGGGGTGCCCCCGAACCGCCGTCCCACGGTGCCCAGGGCTGAGTAGGGATCGATTGGACGAGGTGAAGCGGCTGTTTTTTTAAAACATGCCTTGACATGTATGTACGCATAGATGTATATAACATCCATGGAAACAGTGTTCGACATCCTGGCAGAACCCCATAGGCGGGCGATTCTGCAGCTTCTGACCACCTCAGAAAGATCCGTGGGCCAGCTCGAACAGGAGCTTCAGCTTCCCCAGCCCACGGTCTCCAAGCACCTGCGGGTCCTCAGGGAAGCGGGCTTCGTCGAGTCCACCGTCGACGCCCAGCGGCGGCTGTACCGATTGAGGGCCGAACCGCTGCGGGAGCTCGACGTCTGGCTCGCTCCCTTTCGTGAATTTTGGAGCGCCCACGTCGACGCCTTGGAACAACACTTGGATCGCTGGGAAGAAGGAGAACCCCATGTCTGAGAGAGACAACTACAACCCGGGGCCCGCGGGGGGCGCCACCATCGAGAAGGACGGTGAGACCTGGACCCTCGTCCTCGTCCGCCAGCTTCGTCACGCGCCTGACCGCGTCTGGACGGCCCTCACCGAACCCGAGCACTTGAAGGAGTGGGCCCCCTTCGACGCCGACAAGTCCCTCGCCACGGCGGGGGCCCGGGTCACGCTGACCACGGCGGGAGCCCCTTCCTCGTACGTTTCGGAAACCGTGGTGATCCGGGCCGACGCACCCCGGGTGCTGCAGTTCAACTGGGGCGACCGCGAAGTTCGGTGGGAACTTGAGGCGGTGGCGGGGGGCACGCGGCTCACCCTGTGGAACAACATCGACCGCAATTTCATCGCCATGGGGGCCGCCGGGTGGCACGTCTGCCTCGATGTCCTCGACCGCTGGGTCGCGGGAAAGCCGATCGGCCGCATCGTGGGCCCGGACGCCATGAAGTTCTTGGGTTGGCAGCGTCTCCACGCCGAATATCGTCAGCTCTTTCAAGGAGGTGTTTCATGAACGCCATGCAGGTTCCGCTGCTGGTCGAAATTGTCTTGATCCTGACCGCAATGGTCCTGGGGTTCTTCCTCTTTCGAACGAAGAAGCCCTATGGAAAAGTCAGGCTCGCGTTCCACGTCTTCTTCGCCGTGTGGTTCGCCTTCGGGTATTCCTTCGTGGCCTCTTCGGTGTGGTTGACCCAGGGCTTGTCCGGCACCGGGATCGCCATCCTCGTCATGGGAGCGGCGCTACTGGTCCAGGTCGCCACCGGACTCGGGCTGCTGGTTTCGAAGGCCCGCCTGGTCCTGGCCGCGGTCCATGGAACCTCGGCTTTCCTCGTGCTGATCTCGGCTGCCGTCGCGTTCTTTCTCGCAGCAAACTAAGCTTGTCATAAGGAGAAGAGAATATGTCACTCGTGAATTTCGCCCAGGTTTCCAAGGAAGGCCTCGAAACATCCCCCGTCGCCCAGGCTCTCGCGGGCCTGCGGGCCAACGAGGCCCGGTACTTCAAAAACAAGTACAACCATGATTTCACCACGCTTCCCGCCGCCGAAAGCCAGGGGAATTTGGATTACGTCAACAACGTTCTCCAGAAGGAGCGGAACCTGCACATCGCCACCCGGCCATTGGAAACCTCGCGGTTCCAGGTGGAGAACATTCTGTTCACGTATGTGTTCTACGAAAGCGGCCTCTCGATCAATGTCATGTACACCGTCGACGACCCCAAGAAACGGGCCGTGGGCTTCAAACTTTCCGAGGGAATGGAGGTGCCCCTCGAACTGGCCGAGAAGTTCAAATTTGCCAGGCAGAAGTCCAAGCTGGCGGGAACCATTCGCGGCTCCTTCTTCGTCATCAAAGGACAGTATTAGGGAACAAGAACCTATTTATTACCAATATACTCACTAAATAGAATGTTCTTGATTAAGTGATAGAGATTGCTATACTAAGCTATTCTTCAACATTTTGGTCTTCGTCTGATCGCTTCGAGTCGCCCTTGATGAGGAGTCACTGATGAAAAATGTTGTGCTGGGTTTGGCTCTCTTTTCTCTGTTGACCCATGGAGTCTTTGCCCGGGACGAACACCCGATCTCGATAGGGATGATGGAAGGGGTGGGCATCGATACCCAGGACTTTAAGGCAGAAGGAGTTGGCTACGGGGATTTGCCCTCGGGTCCTGGGACGGCGAAATTCGAGACCGTTACCAAGTACCTGACCTGGGGAATCTTCCTCGATACCCCCTATGTTGAAGCATCTGCCTTTATTTTGACCCAGGCAGGAGATGCCAAAGGGTACTATTCTTTGCATTTCTCGACAGATTCTTCGGCGACCAACGACATGGATTCGCGTTTGATCAATGCAGACCTTCGGGTCCTTCTGAAGTTTCCCGTTGTCCTCAGGGACTTCACCGTCTTTCCCCTCTTAGGGTCCGAGTATTCTCATAACTTGTCCGCGAACATGTCGAAGCTCCCGGATGGAACGTTGCAATCAGACCTTAGTGCCATCCTCATCGATCTCGGCGCCGGTATCGATTTTCGCCTAACGAATCGGTATTACCTTAGGCTGAAGACCCTCTATGGGATCAACCTGAAAGCGGGTAATACGGGCTTCAAGGACTATCACTCGACAAACGGCCTCACCGACTACACCGCCTCGGGCAGCCGCCTCAATTTCGACCTCGCCCTCGGCTACAAACTCTAGCCCTTCACCTGCGGGCCTTCCTCGGCTATGGTGAGAGGCATGAAGTGGATCGCTGTCGCCCTCCTCGGATTGACTGCCGCGGCCTACGGCCAAAGCCCCGGACCCTCAGCCGGGGTTTCTCTGGGCACTACGTTCGACTCCCTGTCCTACCAGGTCGACGGAACCCTTTCACCGTCTCCGCAAAAGCAGGAAGCCACCCTGAACATGAGCTTTGTGACGGTTGGCGGATTTGTCGACTTCACCTACGTGGAGGCCAGTCTTGGCCTCCTTGTCCAGTTGGGGACCCAAAGTACGAAAATCGTGGATTCCTCGTCGGGAACCAGCGACCAAGACCTCGACACCCGCTTCGTGAACCTCGACGCCCGGCTGCTGGGAAAGTACCCCCTGAGGTTTCTCCACTCGCTCTGGTTTTTTCCCCTGGTGGGGCTGGAGTATTCTCACAACCTGTCCCGCCAGAACAAGCAGGATTTCCTGCGATCCGACGAACTCAATGACCTGTTCCTCGATGCAGGGGCCGGGATCGATTTTCCTGTGAACGGCAGCACCTACGTCCGGGCCGAGGGGATTTACGGCCTCAACCTCACCCCATCGTCCCAGGACGTGAAAGACATGGCTTCCTCTGGCGGAGGGTTCTATGGCGACTACGGCTCTCGGCTGAACTTCAGCATTGGGCTCGGCAGCCGCTTCTAGTCTGGTTCTGTCAAATGAACGGCTTGTAGTAGAGTCCTAGGCTCTTGGCCACGCCCTGGTGCACCGTATCGCCGCGGTAAAGATTCAATCCCTTCGCGAGGTCGGGGTACCGGCGTACCGAGGCCTCGAGGCCCTCGTCGGCGATCTTCAGGCCGTACTTGAGAGTGGCGCTGGTCAGGGCGACAGTGCTGGTGAAGGGCACCGAGCCCGCCATGTTGGTGACGCAGTAGTGGACCACGCCCTCCTCCACGTAGGTGGGATTGTCCTGGGTGGTGGGCCGGCTGGTTTCGCACACGCCCCCCTGGTCCACGGCAGCGTCGACGATAACGGAACCCGGACGCATGGTCTTCAGGTGCTCCCGGCGGATGAGCTTGGGGGCCGTCTCTCCGGGGATCAGCACCGCCCCGATGACGAGGTCGGCGGACTTCAGAATTTCGGCCAGGTTGTGTTCGTTGCTGTAGAGGGTGTCGACTTGGTTGCCGAACAAGTCATCGAGGTACGCCAGCTTGCGGGCGTCGATGTCGAGGACCGTGACGTGGGCCCCCATGCCGGTGGCGATCTTGGCGGCGTTGAGCCCCACGACCCCGGCCCCCAACACCACCACATGGCCCCGGGGTACCCCGGGCACGCCCCCCAGAAGGAGCCCCCGGCCACCGAAGGCCTTCTCGAGGTACTTGGCCCCCTCCTGAACGGAGAGACGGCCGGCGATCTCGCTCATGGGGGTCAAGCAGGGAAGGTGGCGGTCGGCGGTTTCGATGGTCTCATAGGCTACAGCCTTCACTCCCTTCTCCAGAA
>JAHFSN010000186.1 GCA_023265735.1 Spirochaetaceae bacterium
GACGTCATCAGCCGCCTGACGATCTTTGTCTGCCTCCTGGTGGCCGGTGTGGCGCCGCTCTGGTTCGTGCTCATCGTCCTCTACCGGGAAGTTTCGATGACGTTCCTGAGGCTGCTGATCGTCCAGAGGGGCATTGTCCAGGGGGCTTCCATCGGCGGAAAGATCAAGGCCTGGCTCTACTTCCTGGCGGCCCTGGTCGGCCTGGGCCAGGCCACCTGGCCCACGGCGGTTGCCCCCGAAGTGGCGTTCTGGGCGGTTAATGGTCTGTTCGCCCTGGCGGCCCTCCAGTCCCTCGTCAGTTTCGCCCAGTACCTCGCCGGCTACCTGCGCCTGTCCCGGAAACTCCCGTGACCCTCCGCCTCGACACCATCGCGTCGCACCTGGCCGGTCTCGAGGAGACCCTCATCTACAAGATCCTCGACCGCGCCCAGTTCGCCGGTAACCCCGGGGCCTACCAGCCCGGCCAGAGCCGGTTTCAGCCGGCCGAGACGGCGAGCCTGTTCGAACTGAGGCTTCTGTTTCAGGAAACCCTCGACACCCAATTTGGGCGTTACCGCATCCCCGAGGAACGTCCGTTCCACCTGGGCCTTCCGGCCCCGAGAAGGGTGCCGCCCCAGGCCGAAACCGGCTTGAAGATCACCGACCTGGAGACGGTCAACGTGTCCGGGCCCATCCGCAGCAACTACCTGGAATGGCTTCCTGCCCTCTGCGGCACCGGGGACGATGGCCAGTGGGGCTCCAGCGTGGAGCACGATGTGATCTGTCTCCAGGCCCTAGGCCGGCGCATCCATTACGGAGCCCTCTACGTGGGCGAATCCAAGTACCAGGAGAGCCCCGAGACGTTTGCCGCCCTGGTCGCCGCCCGGGACGACGCGGGCATCTCGGCCCTCATCACCCGCGCCGAGGTGGAACAGCGTGTCCTGGCCCGGGTGAGGGCCAAGGTCGAAGCTGTCCAGTCGGTCTCCGACCCTCAATTGCGGCGGCTCGTCGACCCCGAGACCATCGTGGAATTCTTTCGCAGCGCCATCATTCCCCTGACCAAGGACGGTGAGATCCGCTACCTGTACCAACGCGTTTCCCTGGGATGAGTGGATTTTCTTCCGTCACAAGGTTCGCAGGACCGATTCGGCGGCGGCTCGGCCGAGGCTGAAGCAGGCCGTCAGCAGGTAGCCCCCGGTCGGGGCCTCCCAATCGACCATTTCGCCCGCACACCATACCCCCGGGATCCGTTTCAGTTGCAGATCCTGGAGTTCGTCCCAACGCACCCCCCCGGCGGCGCTGATGGCCTTGGCCAGCAGCTCTGTCCCCACCAGGACCAGAGGCAGCGTCTTGAGCAGGTCGGCCACCCGGGCGGGGGCGTCAGGGCTCCCCGGGGGGAGGGCTTCTCGGAGAAGGCCGATCTTCACAGGAGGCAGGCCGAGGGTCTTTTTCAGGTGGGTGGAGAGGCTACGGCCGTTCCGGGGCCGCGAAAGGTCGGCCTCGACGCGAGCTCTGTCCCTCCCAGGAAGGAGATCGAGAAAGATCCGTACCGTCCCGTGGGTTTCGAGGGCGTTTCGAAGCCGGGCGCCGGCCGCGTAGACCAGGCCGCCCTCGAGGCCCGTCTTCGTGACCATCAGCTCGCCTTTGCGCTCCCAGACCGAATCCCCCGGGCACCTGAGCAGAACATCCTTGAGGGGCTGGCCAGCGAACTTGGTGACGAAGGGAAGGCTCCAGTCGACCCGGAAACCAACGTTGGCGGGCTTCCAGGGCGCCACGGCGACGCCTCGGTCGGCCAACAGCGGCACCCACGACCCTCCGGTTCCTAGGGTGGGCCAGGTGGGGCCTCCCAGGGCGAGGACCAGGGCGTCTGCGCTCCTTTCTGAGGGGCCCGTGGCCCCATCGAACCGGGGAAGTCCCGTTGAACCCCAGCCTGTCCACAGCGTCTGGGTCCGGAAGTCGACCCCTCGACCTACCAGTCGAGCGATCCAGGCGTCGAGGAGGGGCCCGGCGCCCAGGCCCACAGGAAAGACCCGGCCCGAGGTGCCCGTGAACAGGGGGACCCCCAAGTCCCCGGCCCAGGTCTGGAGCTCGGCGGGGCCGAAACGCCGCAGGAAGGGTTCCAGGTGGGGCCGATGGACCCCGTAGGCGGACAGAAAGGTCTCAAAGGGCTGGGAGTGGGTCAGGTTCAGGCCGCCGACCCCCGCCCTGAGGAGTTTTCGGGCCGGGGAGGCCAAGGCGTCCACGACCGTGACGGCCCAGCCCGCCCCGGCCAGCACCTCGGCCGCCGACAGCCCTGCCGGGCCCGCTCCCACGACGATCGCCGATTTCATGGGAGTAGGATAACAGACGATTCGAAACTGATCCTCAGCTTTTGGTCCCAGGGACCGACAATGGAGAGGGAACCTCCATGCAATTACGCTACAATGCCCCCGTCACCTTCAGCTTTGCTCTCATCTGCGTCCTCGTGATGCTGCTGGACCAGTACGTCTTCCCCGGCTTCGTGGGCACGTATCTGAGCGCCCCGGGTGCCGACTTCAATCCCACCCAGCCCGCCCACTACTTTGCCGTGGTGCTCTACGTCTTTGGGCACGAGAGTTGGACCCACCTGTGGAACAACTTCCTCTTCCTCCTCCTTCTGGGGCCGATTCTGGAGGAGAAATACACGCCTAAACCCTTGCTGGTCATGATGTTCACCACCACCATTGTCAGCGGAATCTTCAACATCCTGATGAAGCAGCCGCCCCTGGTTGGAGCCAGCTCCCTGGTCTTCATGATGATCATGCTCGTGAGTTTCGCCCGGACGAAGGTGGGAGATATCCCCGTATCGTTCATCCTGGTCTTCATCCTATTCCTGCTGGCCGAGCTGACCCGGGGCGCCCAGAACAGCAACCCGGCGGTTTCCAACCTGGCCCACATCATCGGGGGCGTTTGCGGGACGATCTTTGGGTTCCTGAAGATGGCCGCCACCAGCGGTGGGGACGACCCCGCCATGGCCGAGGGCCCGCCCCCCGGACCTCCTCCCGGACCGCGGCGCTAGACCCGGGTCTTGCCGACTTGGTGCCGGTGGGACTTCAGATTCGCTCTGTCCCTCAGGGCACCGACCCCCGGGTCAGCGGCGATGAGACCGAGATCCCCCCGTCGCCCAGGGTGTCGACCGATTGGCCGTTGATGAGGATCTGCACCGAGTCCACCGACCCGAACTGGGTGGCCGTCCAAACCACCTCCTTGAGCTGGCCCGCCAATCCCTCCAATCCCGACGTGTTCTGCTGGAACTCGTCGCTGAAGCTCACCAGGGCTGTCTTGTCGTGGAGCCGCACCGAAAGCAATTTCGTCCCTTCGGGGATCATGGTGATGGCGCCCTGGGCCTTATCCTGCAGGGTGGGACCCAGCATCAGGGCCTTGAGCACGGCCGAAAGCGGCGTGGCGCCGGCGGGGAGTTCCCGGGCGAAACTGGAGGGCTCCATCCGTCCGTCGGGAGAGAGCTTGAGGAAGTAGAGCCGGTAGGTATTCGGGGTCGAGGGGAGGGGAGGTTCGGGCACTGAAGGTTCCTCGGCCGCCGGAGCCGGAGTCACCGCCGGGGTGGGGTCGGGCTGGGGGGTGGCCGTGGCGGGCAGGGGCCTGGTCTTGGGAGCCGGTTCGACCAGCACGGTCGGGGTCGGAGCGGGGACGGTTACCACCAGGGGCTGTGCGTTCTTTCCGTGGGGATAGAGGATTCTTTCCAGTCCCGTGGCGGCCAGGAGTCTGTCGACGGCGGTTTGGTTGGCCAGGAAGATGACGAGGACGGCCAGAACCGCGGCCAGCCACCCCAGGGCCCACAGCGGCATCCGAAATTTCTGCATGGGCCATCTTACCGGCAGGCCCCCGACAGAAACAAGCCGGGCTGGGACATTTGACGGGCCACCCCCGCACCGCTATACTGTGGCCATGAAAGAATTTCGGGGTGTTGCCGCCTCGCCGGGCATCGCCATCGGTAAGGCCTTCCTTTACAACGATGACGATCTGACCGTCCCCGAATACCCCATCCACGGGCACCAGGTTGGTCCCGAAATGGACCGCTACCGGGCGGCCGTGGGTCGGGCTGTGCTGGAACTCAAACAGATCAAAGTCCGAAGCGGCCCGTCGGGAGATCCCGACGGCTTTTTGGACACGCACCTGATGATGCTCCAGGACCCCGAAATTGAGGCCAAGGTCGACCTGAAAATCGGCAAGGTGCTGAAGAACGTGGAGTGGGTCCTCCAGCAGGTGGTCGACGAACTGATCGTCAAGCTGGCCACTGTCCAAGATGTCTATCTCAAGGAGCGAACCCTCGACATCCGCGATGTGTCTCGTCGGGTTCTGAGCCAGCTCCTCCACGAAAGCGGACGGCGTTGCGCCCTGGCTGACCTTTCGGAAGAAGTGGTCGTCATCACCCCCTCGTTGCTGCCGTCTGACGCCGTGGGGATGAACAAGACCTTCGTCCTGGGCCTCGTCATGGACCAGGGAGGCAAGACCACCCACACGGCCATCCTCGCCCGTTCGTTCGAGATTCCCGCCGTGCTGGGCACCGTCCGCACGTCCCGGGAGGTTCGGCTCGGCGATATGGTGATCGTGGACGGTAACCAGGGCGTTGTCCTGGTGAATCCCGAGCCCGCCGTTCTCGACGCCTACCGGGCGAAACAGTCCCGGTACCGGGACCAGGAACACCAGCTCAAGCGGCTGAATTCCCTGCCCGCCGAGACCCTCGATGGCCGGCGGATCACCCTGAATGCCAACATTGAGATTCCCGAGGAAGTGGAGTCGGTGCTCGCCCACGGGGCCGAGGGCATCGGCCTGTACCGGTCAGAATTCCTGTTTATCAAGCACGGCGTCGGGGTCAGCGAGGAAATCCAGTACGAGGCCTACCGGGCCGTCTTGGAAGGCATGGGGGGCCGCAGCGTCACCATCCGGACCCTCGATCTCGGGGGCGATAAACTGGTCCCCGATCTCTTCCCGGGCAAGGAGCTCAATCCCCTTTTGGGTTGGCGGGCCATCCGGTTCTGCTTGTCGACGCCCGACATCTTCCGTACCCAGTTGAGAGCTTTGCTCCGGGCCTCGGTACACGGCAAGCTCAAGATCATGTTCCCCATGGTCTCGGGAGTGAGCGAGCTGGAGGACGCCCTGGCGGCCTTTCACCAGGCCCAAGGAGAGCTGACCGACGAAGGTGTCCCCTTTGACAGCTCTGTCCCCCTGG
>JAHFSN010000187.1 GCA_023265735.1 Spirochaetaceae bacterium
GAAATTCTGTTGGCCGGAGAGCCTGCCGAGGTTCCCCTCACCAAGGTGTGGACCTTGGCCGAGGCCGGGGCCCAGACCGACAGAGAAACCCGTGACCTCGTGGCCGACCTCGTTCGCACTCTGGAGCTGCCCAGCGCCGCCCTCACGGGGCTCACCGAGCCCTACGGCGGCCTCGAAGGACTGCGCCGGCTCTACGTGACCATCCAGGGAGGCGAGGCGTGGCTCACCCACGGCGAATGGATCAGCCGCCGCAAACCCATCTTTGGACCGCCCATCGCCCAGAGGTTCCTGACGGCGTCCCTGGTCACCGACGAAGAAGTGGCCCAGGCCCGGGAGCAGATGGCGAAGTTCCGGAGCGACCTCCAATCCGCCCTGGGAAAGGGGGGAGTCCTCGTCCTGCCCGCAGCGGCGGGACCGGCGCCGCTGATGACCGAAACCGAAGCCAAGGTGGACGAAGTGCGGGTGAGGACCATGCGGCTCACCTGTCCGGCGGGCCTCTCGGGGTTGCCCCAGGTCACCGTTCCCCGCCGGGGCACCGACGGCCTCCCCCGCGGCGTGGGCCTCCTGGGCCCCGAAAACAGCGACCGGGCCCTCTTGGCCCTGGCGGTCCGGGCCGGGGGAGCCTGACGTGGCCGTCGCCGCTCCCCACCGGGACGCCGAACGGGCCGGCGCCGCTGTGCTGGCCGAAGGTGGGAACGCCATCGAAGCTGCCGTGGCCGTGGCCGCGGCCCTGACCGCCGTCTATCCGCACATGACGGGCCTGGGCGGCGACGGATTCTGGCTCATCGCCGAACCCGGCAAGGCCCCCGTCGGCATCCAGGCCTGCGGCCCCTCGGCCCAGGCGGCGACCCCGGATTGGTACCGCCGTCAGGGCTACGCCGCGGTGCCCCCCCGGGGTCCGGCCGCCGCCCTGACCGTGGCCGGGGCGGTGTCGGGCTGGAGCCTCGCCCTGGAACTCTCGCGCACCTGGGGAGGCACCCTGACAGTCGAGCGTCTGCTCGCCGACGCCCGGACGATGGCCCTGGGCGGCGTCGAGGTTACCCGGTCGCAGGCAGTCTTGACCAAGGCCAAGTGGGACGAGCTGGCCGGATTGCCGGGGTTCGCCACGACCTTCGCCGCCTCGGGGCCCCCCGCCGAGGGCTCCCTCCTCGTCCAGCCCCAGCTGGCCCGGGTCTTCGAGGCCCTCACCGACCTCGATTCCTTCTACCGCGGCGACCTGGCCCGGACCCTGGCGGCCGACCTGGCGGCCCTGGGCAGTCCCCTGACCCTCGCAGACTTCGCCGACTACCGGGCCCAATTCGCCGCCCCCCTGTCGGTGGACCTGTCGGTGGGCACCGTCTGGAACCTGCCTCCCCCCACCCAAGGCGTCTCGTCCCTGGCCATCTTGGGGCTCTTCGACCGCCTGGGCGTCACCCAGGCCGAGGGGTTCGACCACGTCCACGGGTTGGTCGAGGCCACCAAGATGGCCTTTGTCTGGAGGGACGCCCACGTGGGGGACCCCCACCGGATGTCCGCCGACCCCGCCGAGTTCCTCACGCCGTCGAACCTCGACGCCCTGGTCCAGACCCTCGACCGAACCCGGGCCACACCCTGGCCCCAGCCGGCGGCCCCGGGCGACACCGTGTGGTTCGGCGTCATCGACGCCCAGGGCCGGGCCGTGAGCGTCATCCAGAGCCTCTACTGGGAGTTCGGCGCCGGGGTGGTCCTGCCGCAGACGGGCCTGCTGTGGCAGAACCGGGGCTCGTCGTTCACCCTCGACCCCGGCCCCCGGGCCCTGGAGCCCCGCCGCCTCCCCTTCCACACCCTCAACCCGGCCCTGGCCCGGCTGGACGATGGCCGGACCGTGGCCTACGGGACCATGGGCGGCGAGGGGCAGCCCCAGACCCAGGCCGCGTTCCTCACCCGGTATGCGTGGTGGGGACAGCCCCTGAAGCAGGCCCTCGACGCCCCCCGGTGGCTCCTGGGCCGGACCTGGGGCGACGACACCTTCTCCCTCCGGATCGAGAACCGGTTCGCGCCGGGTACCGTCGAGGCCCTCGTCCAGGCCGGACACCCGGTGGAGGTCGTGGGGGCCTACGACGACCGGATGGGCCACGCGGGGGCGGTGGTTCTTCACAGTGACGGGCGTACCGAGGCGGCCCACGACCCCCGGGGCGACGGCGCGGGCCTCGTCCTGGGCGAAGACCGGGCTCCCTGGGACCTGCGCCGGTTCCTGTCGACCCTGGCCACCTTTGGGGCCGAAGACGATGGCAGCGTCACCCGGCGGCTCTACGACGACGCCTGGCGGGGGGCCCGCCGCTGGCTAGCCGCCGAGTTCACGTCCCTGGGCCTGGCGGTCCGCGACGACAGGGTGGGCAACCTTTACGGCCGCCTGGTCGGCACCGAACCCGGCCCCGTGGTCCTCACGGGCAGCCACTTCGACACCGTCCGCCACGGGGGCCACTTCGACGGCGCCTACGGGGTGGCCGCGTCGGCCGTGGCCCTGGCCCACCTGTTCCGGCGCCACGGTCCTCCCCGGCGCACCGTCGAGGTCGTGGCCTTCGCCGAGGAGGAGGGCAGCCGGTTCCCCCTGGCCTACTGGGGTTCGGGTCATTTGGCCGGAAAATGGTCCGCCGCCGACGGGGCCCAGACCGACCCCGAGGGAACGTCTCTGGCCGCGGCCATGGCGGCGGCCGGGTTCGGACGCCCCGACCAGCCGGATCCCCGGCGCCATGATCTAGCGGCCTTCGTCGAGGCGCACATCGAGCAGGGCATTGTCTTGGAGCGGACCAAGAACCGGGTGGGCTTGGTCAGCGCCATCGTGGGCCAGAAGCGCTGGCTGGTCCGGCTGACGGGCCAGGCCAACCACGCGGGGACCACCCCCATGGGCCTGCGGCACGACGCCCTGGCCGGGGCCGCCGAGATGATGGCCCTCATCGAGTCGGTGGCTCGGGACCAGGGCGACCCCCTGGTGGCCACCGTCGGGTTTGTCGAAGTCGAGCCTAATACCCCCAACGTGGTCCCCGGCCGGGTGGCCTTTTCGGTCGACGCCCGGCACACCGACGCGGCCGCCCTGGCGTCGTTCTGCGGCTTCCTCGAAACGGCCCTGGCCGAGGTGGCCCGGCGTCGCGGTCTGGGTTTGGCGTGGGTGCCCCGGCTTTCGGTGGACCCCGCCCCCATGCACCCGGCCCTCCAGGCCCTGATCCGCGCCTCCTGCCAGACCCGGGGGCTCTCCCACCTCACCCTCCCCAGCGGCGCCGGCCACGACGCCCAGGTGATGGCGGGCCTCTGCCCCACGGCCATGGTCTTCGTCCCCAGCCGCCACGGCATCAGCCACTCGCCCTTGGAATCCTCGACCCATCAGGCCCTGGCCGATGGGCTGGCCGTCCTGCAGGACGTGCTCTACGAACTTGCCTGGAAAGGAGCTTCCCTATGACAACCTCCCCTCGTTTCGCCGAACTCTCGGTGGGCAAACGCACCATCCTCACCCCCGGGCCCGTCGAGGTGGACCCCCGGGTGCTCCGGGCCCTGACCACCCCCATCCTGGGGCAGTTCGACCCCGAGTTCACGGCCCTGATGAACGAGACAAGCCGGATGATCCAGGGCGTGTTCCGGACGGCCAACCCCAAGGCCCTGCCGGTGGACGGCACCTCCCGGGCCGGCCTCGAGGCGGCCCTCACCGCCGTGGTCCGGCCCGGGGACAAGGTGCTGGTCCCCATCTTCGGGCGGTTCGGGCACCTCTTGGTGGAGATCTGCCAGCGCCTCGACGCCGTGGTCGAGACCATGGAGGTGGAATGGGGCACGGTGTTCGACCCCACGGTCATCGCCCGGGCCGTCCGGGAGAAGAGGCCCCAGGTGCTGGCCCTGGTCCACGGGGAGACGTCCACGGGCCGGGTGCAGCCCTTCACGGGCCTGGGCGACGCCTGCCGGGACGTGGGCGCCCTCTTCGTGGTCGACGCCGTGGCCACCCTGGCCGGCGTCCCCTTCGAGACCGACGAATGGAAGGTCGACGTGGCCATCGCCGGGGCCCAGAAGTGCCTCTCGGTCCCCGCCGGCATCGCCCCGGTCACCTGGAACGACAGGGCCGACGCCCGGATCACCGCCCGGCATCGCATCGAGCGGGGCCTGCGGACCGCCGCCGACGTAGATTCCGACCTCCCTCCCATCCGCAGCAACTACCTCGACCTGGCCCAGCTGTCGGACTACTGGAGCCCCGCCCGGCTCAACCACCACACCGAGGCCACGTCCATGCTCTACGCCCTGAGGGAAGGGCTCCGCCTCGTCCTCGAGGAAGGCCTGGAGGAGCGGTGGAAGCGCCACCGGCTCCACGAAGCTGCCCTGGTGGCAGGACTGAAGGCCCTGGGCCTGGAGTTCTTCGGCGACCCGGCGAGCAAGCTGGCCGTTGTCACCTGCGTGAAGATCCCCCAGGGGATCGACGGCGACGCGGTCCGGGCTTTCCTCCTCGATCAGTTTGGGGTCGAGATCGCCAGTTCGTTCGGCCCCCTGAAGGGCAAGATCTGGCGCATCGCCACCATGGGCTACAGCGCCAGCCGGTTCAACGTGCTCCACGGCTTGGGGGCCCTGGAAGCCACCCTCATCCGGTTTGGCGTCAAAGTACCCGCCGGAGATGCCCTCCAGGCGGCCCTGGCGGTATATTCCGACCAGGCGAAACTCGCGTCGACAAAGGGGTAAGTGATGAAGAACGCGCTGACGATCACCCTCGTCCTGGTCTTTTCCCTGGGGGCCCTGGTCACGGCCGGAGCCGAAACCCGCAGCATTTCGGCAGAACAGATCAAGGCTCTGGGCCTGGGTCGGGTCACCGGGACCCCCGACGCCCCCGACCTGGTTCTCACCGACATGGCGGGCAAGAAGGTGACCCTGGCCGATCTCAAGGGCAAGGTGATCCTCCTCAACTTCTGGGCCACCTGGTGCCCCCCCTGCCGCGAGGAGATGCCCACCCTCGAGACCCTCTACCAGACCTACAAAGACCACAAGAACTTCGTGTTCCTGTCGGTGGACTCGTCGGAACCCAAGGCCACGGTCGCCGACTTTCTGGCCAAGAACCCCTACCACTTCCCGGTGCTCCTTGACCTCAACGGCGCCGTGAGCGCCGAATACGGGATCTCGGCCATCCCCACCACCTACCTCATCGACCCCCAGGGCAAGGTGGTAGCCGGGGTGAGGGGAGCCTTCAACTGGTCGAGTCCG
>JAHFSN010000007.1 GCA_023265735.1 Spirochaetaceae bacterium
ACCCCCGCCAACATCTTCGTTCCGCCCAGGTCAAAACCAATGGAAAAGTTCGCCATGCCAAGCCTCCGCGTTGCGGCCATTATAGGCGACACGGGGCCGTCGGAGAACCCGCGGGGCTAATTTCTCACAAAGACGGTCAGGGAGAGGTCCTCGAATTGAGCCCCCGCTGCCCAACTGCTGTTTTCATAGCTTGGCGGTGTGCTCCCCTGATAAGGATATGTTGTTGTTGTGTCTCCCATGGCGCCACGGGTCATTTGGCCAGATATCCGTAACCCCCAATCCATGTTGCCTTCGGACAGACTGACGTCAAGAGAGGACTGAAAGTAGTAACCTCCCCATACTGTGTCCAGGAAGGTGAGAGGAGGGCTTGGCTTCCCTGTGCTGGCGTTGATGATATTTTGGGCGTAGTTGTGGTCATCCCGATCCCAGCAGATCGCTGTAGGGCCAAACCTGACGGTGGGCGTCCAGCCAAGGCCTGCCAGGCGAAAAGTCGTGCTGAGGCCCAGGTAGGGGATGAGCCATTGTTGGTGGTAGGCGATGATGGGGCCAGTGAAGCTCACGTTCTCGGTCCCCGAACTGGTGGTGTAGGCGCCAGACCCGTCCCAGGCCTCCCAAGACATCCAACGGTAGAGTCCTCCGATGAGGACATCGAACACTCGCAAATGGAAGGTCTGTTCCAGCTGGGCCGAGAGGTTGGCCGTCATTTGCGTGGGGTGCTCCGATCGGGCGTAGATGTAGCTTCCGGCGTTCCAATCTTCGTCTATGAGGGTCCCCGTGACGACCGGCTGGGCCACCTGGAGTCGAAAGTTGGAAGCCGTCCAAGGCAGCCACGGCATCTCGACAGTGAAGGTGGCGGCCAACGACGGGGGGATGGCCCAGGTCAGTCGGCTCACTGGGTTGTTGTAGTACCGCTCAGCCGAGGGCTGGAAGACGTACTCGGTGGCTGTCCCTGCCACGTAAGAGACCCCGAACTCCCAGCGTGGCTTGAGCTCTTCGGCGACCAGGGGCTTTCCCAGGATGGCCAGAAGCACCGCCGCCCCGCCCCAAAACCGGATCACCCCTGTTCTCCTCGACGGAACTCGGCCATGAGAACGGCCGCCGCCGCCCCCACGTTGAGAGAGTCTCCATAGTCGGAAAATCGGGGTACCGTGAGACGCCGGGTGACTCGCTGCTCCAGGGGGCTCCGGATACCGTGACCCTCGTTTCCCAACACTAAGAGGCCCTCTCGGGAGAGCGGGGCGCCGAAGACCGATTCACCCGAGAGGAAGGTCCCGAAAACGGGAACCTCGGCGGGCAGCTCCTCCCACCACATCTCGTCCGCGATGCCCACCTTCACCTGAAAGATCGCCCCCATGGACGCCTGGACGGCCTTGGGTCCAAACGGGTCCGCCGTGTCGGGGGTGTAGAACACCGAAAAACCAAACCACGCGGCGGTCCGGAGCAGGGTGCCTACGTTGCCGGGGTCCTGGAGGCCATCAAGGACCAGGGCCAGGGTGCCCGGCGACCAATGCGGACGCTCCAGACTCAGGGGCCTTCGGACGACCGCCATCACGTCGGCCGCTGTCCGGAGACTGCTCACCCGCTCCATCTGTTCTCGGGTCACAAAATAGGAATTCTCGGGACCGGTTTCCGACTCCTCCTGGGAGGTGAGGAGGGCCTCGATGGACCAGCCGGCGGCCAAGACCTCGTCCACGAGCTTTCGTCCCTCGGCGAGGAAGAGACCCGATTCCTCGCGGTCCTTGCGGTTTCGCAGGTCAGCCCACCGAGCCAACTGTTTCCTCGTGGCAATCATGGGACCAGTGTACCATACGCCGGGCGCTCGGCGGCCCGTCAGGGAAGGGGCGCCTCGGGGTGCAAGTAGGTGGTCGGTTTCTCAAAGAAGAAACTGAGGTTCTGGTTCTGCGTCACAAAGCTACGCAAATCGTCGGGCAGAGAGAAGGATTCCGTGATGTTTTCCGTGACCGGATGGAGGGTCAGCGAAGTTCCTTCGGGCGCCACCTCGAGCCAGAAGAGCCAGTAAGTGGCTGCCGAACTCTCCCGCAGGTTCAAGTAAGTTCTTTCTCCTACCTGGGACAGGAAACCCTCAAACTCGGTGCTGCCGGATTCGGTTTCGGAATGGATGCGGTAGTGGAATGGGTCCGAGGGTTCTACCCGATACACCGAGGAGTTCGGGGCACTCCCGTCCTGCCAAGTCCCCAAAAGCCGGGAGTCGACGGGAACGGAAGGAGTGTCGAGGGGAACCTCCGATTGGTAAGGACAACCGGTCAGGGCCAGGAGGAGGGGGACCGACCACAGCAACGCAGCGTTTCGGATC
This sequence comes from Spirochaetaceae bacterium, assembly GCA_023265735.1. Taxonomy (GTDB): domain Bacteria; phylum Spirochaetota; class Spirochaetia; order JABEVK01; family JABEVK01; genus JAIFLN01. The sequence goes on from JAHFSN010000007.1 coordinate 2,315, forward strand.
AGGGCCATGTTCCCTCCCAAAGACAAGAGCCACCGCGAACGGTGGCTCTGGGTTGTCTTAACTCACAAATTCACGCCTGGACGAGTTCTCCGCCTAGCGAAGAACTCCCGGGAAGCTCCGACTACCAGCGTCCGCCGGTGTTTTCGCGGCGGGGCTTGTCATTGGCTTCGTTGACGCGCAGCTGGCGACCGTCGAGCTCCTGACCGTTCATGCCGGCAATCGCGGCGCTGGCGGCTTGGTCCGAACCCATTTCCACAAAGCCGAAGCCCTTGGAGGATCCGGTGTAGCGGTCCATCACGATGTTGGCGGAGACGACATCGCCGAACTGGGCGAACGCGTTGCGGAGGGAGTCTTCGGTGGAGTGGTAGCTCAGGTTACCGACGTAGATTTTCTTGGCCATTTTTATGTCCTTGGTCCGAGTCATTTTTGACTCGTGAATCAATTCTGCTTATCGACGATAAGCCCTTTTCCGAACTTTGGGCGGAACACGTCAAGAAGCGAACGATCGTTTCCAGAACACAGTGCCTTGCGGTGGGAAAAGATTCGATTTTCCTCGTTTGGAAGAATCATCTCCGACGATGCTAAATGATAAGGTTCACGCCGTCAAGCTAAGGATTTGCCTTTTCTGAGTTTTTTGGTGTCTTTTTTGCCAAATTTCACGGGTTTTGGAGCGAATGGGGGCGTTCGTCCGTCAAAATAAACGGTAGGACAAGGAAAAGTCTTCCGAATACTGATTCCCGGCCGAATTAGTTGGACCGAAAGGACGGCCGAAGGTTGTGGAGAAATCGGTCCGTAGCGGTCACCTTGGGGCCAACCCCGCGTCCCAGACGGTTCGTCCGCCCACGACGGTGCGTTCGACGGTCAGACCCTGAAGATCCTTGGGATCAACGGTCAGCGGGTTGTCCGAAAGCACCGTGAAATCTGCGAGAAAACCCGATTTCAGGGTTCCCTTCCGGTGCTCCTGAAACTCCACGTAGGCGCTCCCCTGGGTGTAGGCCTTCAGGGCCTCGAGGGGTTCGATGCGCTGGCTGCCGGGGCGGTTGCAGACGAGGTGCATGCCCCGAAGCGGGTCGCAGAAGGATTCGCCCGGAATGTCGGACCCGAAGCTGAGGGAGACCCCCGCGTCAAGGAGGGCGCGGTGAGGATAGCAGGACTGGGCTCTCTCCCTCCCCAGCAGGGCGATGTCCTTCTCGGGGTTGATGAGGGCGGGCGGCTGGACGGCGGCGCAGACTCCGAGTTTTTGCATTCGCTGGGCGTCGCCTGGGCGCAGGCTTTGGACGTGCTCCAGGCGCATCCGGAGGGACAGAGCTTCGGGATGTCGGTCGAGGACCTTCTCCCAGACGTCGAGGAAGGTCGCCGTGGATCGGTCTCCGATGGAGTGAAACGCCCCCTGTTTCCCCTGCCGGACGAGTCTTTCCAGGATGCCCTCCAGCCACTTCGGATCGAAACCCATGCCGTAGTCGTTGGGATGGCCGGGGTACTCCTCGTCCATCCAGGCGGTGCGCGTGGTGAAGGTGCCGTCGAGGAAGTATTTTCGGGGACCCTTGCGGACCCACTCACCGTGGTAGGGGCCCCAGTTCATCGGAGGAACCGAGGCCGGCACGCGGCCGAAGGACCAGCACGAAACCCGGGCCGTCAGGTCTCCCCGCAGGCGAAGGCGCTTGAGGGTCCAGAGGACGGGGTGGAACCAGGAATTGTCCTGGATGGACGTGATTCCGACCCTCCGGAATGTCTCCAGGGACCTTTGGATCCGGGGCTCCCGGAGGGATCGCCGAAAGAACAGATTCCGAAAGTGGGTCTCCATGAAGGGATTCTGGTTCATCTCCTGGAGGATTCCCGTGGGCTCTCCCGAGTCGTCCCGGAGCACCTGGCCGGTGGCCGGCGAATGGTACCGATCGATTCCCATGGCCCTCAGCACGAAGGAGTTCACCCAGAACGCGTGGCCCCCAAACTGAGCCAAGAGCACCGCCCGGTCGGGAAAAACCTCGTCGAGGAGTTCCTTGCGGGGATGGGGACAGGAGGGGTAGTCCCAGGCGTAGGCGACGAGGGGTGCCTTGGGAGGCACAGACGGGGCAAACTCGCGGACCCGTTCCACGACGGCCGCTTCGTCTAGTCCCGAGAGGTCCGGGGCGTAGGTGTGGTCCCCGTAGATGACCAGGTGAAGATGGTTGTCGTTGAACCCGGGGACAACGGTCTTGCCCCCCAGGTCGACGGTCTGGGCATCCGGGCCGGCTACGGCCTGGGCCCCCGCCTCGTCACCGACGTAGATGAGCTCCTCGCCTTGGGACACAAACGCCGTAGCCCGGGGCAGGGAGGGGTCGAGGGTCACCACGTCGGCATGGGTCCAGACTACGTTCATGCCGTCACTGTAATGGTGACCAGATCACTAATCAAGGCTCAGGGTAGCGGGTTTTCCCGGGTGACCTTCTCGAGCACCCGGTGAAAGACTTCCTCCCCCTGCGCTCCCGTCACCGCGTACTGCCGGTGGAACACAAAGAAAGGTACCCCATTGGACCCGAAGGCCAGGGCTTCCGAGGCCTCGTCGTCCACCCGCTTCCTCCATTCCCCTTGGGGATCGTCAAAGGCCTGGGCGGCCGATTCGGCGTCCAAGCCGATTTCCGCGGCGAGGGCTGCCAGGGTGGCTCTGTCCCCAATGTCCTTCCCTTCTGTGAAATAGGCGCGGAAGAGGGCTTCTTCCACCGCATCGCCCAGGCCCCGGGTCTTCGCCAGTTGGATCAACCGATGGGCTGCGTGGGAGTTGTTGACGACGACCCGGTCAAACCGGTAGTCCAGGCCCACCTGGGCGGCCGATTGGGTCACTCGGTCGTGCAGATTCTGGGACTGTTCGACGCTCATTCCCTTCTTGTGGGCCAGGTACTCATAAATGCTCTGTCCCCCCGGGGCCTTGAGCTTGGGGTCGAGCTGATAGCTTTTCCAGATGATCTCCACCCGATCGCGGCCCTCAAACCTGTCGAGGGCCGCTTCGAACTGGCGTTTTCCGATATAGCAGAACGGACACATCACGTCTGACCAGATTTCCACCTGGATTTTGTCATTCGCGGGCATGATCAGAAGTTACGAACAGCCGGTTGAAAATTCAACCTTCCGAGGGCGCTGCTTCGGGCAAAGTCGAAGGCCGGCGCAGGGTCAAGGCGTACCACGTCCCGGCCACGGCCACGGCCAGGGCGAAGGACAGCAGGATTCCTTCGAAGCTGAGGAGTCCGGCCTCGAGGATCTTGGCCACCGCAGCGGTGCCGATGGCGCCAGCCAGGATGCCGACCAGGTTGAACATCCCCATGCCGACCCCCGTGTCTTCCTCGCTTAGGGTCTGCGACACCGAATTGATCAGTCCCGTCTGCAGGAACGAGAACCCGACGTAGGTCAGGAGCAGCACGCCGGAAATGTACCAGGGGGAGACCCCCAGCAGGAACGCTGTGGCCACGAAACTCGCCGCCACGAGGCCCACGCCGATGAGCATCACGAACCGGTTCCCCCTCTTGTCGGCCAGCCTTCCGCCGATGGGCCCAAAGAGCACGCCGCTGATGGCCCCGGGGAACAGGATGAGTCCAATGGTCGAGGTGTCGAGGTTGTGAACCTTGTGGAAGAGCAGGGGGAGGAGGAAGAAGATGCCGATGAAGACGCCGAACAGGAAGAGGCTGGTGACAACCCCTGCGCTGAAGGGGCGGTTGGCAAAGAGCGCGGGGTGGATGAAGGGTTCCTTGGCCAACAGGATGCGGACCGCAAAACCGGCGAGAAGGGCGACGCTGGCCACGATCCAGGGCCATTCGGGGTAGGTGAGGTAGACGATGAAGGAACCGATGCCCAGGGTCATGAGGGTGGCGCCAATGAGGTCGACCTTTCCCGGGCGGGATTCTTCTTCGGGCAGCTCCTTGGCGAGGAAGGGAATGGCCGCCAGGGTTGCCAGGGGCAGGAGGAACAGGTAGGTCCAGTGGAGCGACCCCGCCACGAAGCCGCCGATGACCGGCCCGACCCCGAGGGCTACGGACACGATGGACCCGATGGAACCGAAGAGGGCCCCGCGAACCTCGGGGGCGAAGTAGCGGGCCACGACCACCATGACCAGGGCCGGGATGGCCGAACCGCCAATGCCCTGAAGGCCCCGGCCCACGATGACCAAGGGATACCAAGCCTGGAAGAGGAAGCCGACCAGCGAACCTGTGGCGTAGGTGACCACGCCCCAGATGATCAGCTTCTTGAGGCTGAACAGGTCAGAAAGGCGACCAAAGATCACCGAACCGACGCCGAAGAAAACGATGAACGTCGTCATCATCCAACTGACCCCCGTAGGGGTCAGCGAATACTGCTGGGCGATGGCCGGGACCGACACATTGAAGACCGTCTCGTTCAAGACGGCGAAGAAGATCAAAAAGAGGATCCACGGCAGGGTTTTTTTGACGTCGAGGGTATGCATGACTGAAATAGTAAGGAAAAAGGAACCCAAAGTCCAACGGGAGGACCCCGTCAGCTATGGATGGTCAGCCGGAGGTTCGGTTCCCACGCCACCTCGAACTTGCGGTCGAGGACGCGCCGCTCTTCCCCTCCCGCGATGATCTTCTCAATCTTCATGGGCATGTTGATTTCCAGGATGCGGGGCGGGTGGCTCAACTGGCCCGTCATGGTGAACTCCAGGACGCCCGAGTTGTTCGAAAGCGAGAAGTCAAACGTCCCAAAATGGGAGGGAGCGTTCTGGACTCGGATGGCGTCGGGGCTCTCGGTCCAGTGCTGGGGAATGACCGGGAAGAAGACCAACCGGTCTCCCTCCTCGTAGAAGAGAAGGTTGCGGATGAGGTGGAGGAGCTCGGCCGAGGCCCAGCCGTGGTGGCCGTCTCCCATGCAGCCGCCGTTGGTCTCGGGGTGGATGGCCTCGGGGAAGGTCCAGGTGGTGGTGGCGTGGTCGAGGATCCAGTACAGGATGGGCAGGGCCATGGTCGAGCGGTCGAAGACGTAACATTCGGCCACCTGGGCGGTCAGGTAAACGTTGTAGCCGGAATGCAGGAGCTTGTGGAAAAACGCCGTAGACTGCATGAACCGCTTGCGAATGAGTTTGAGGGTCAGGCGAACGTCGGGCCGGGACGCCGGAAACATCTGGAGCGGGTACACGCTGGCCACCGTGCCGATCATGCTCGAGTCCTTGCGTCGGTAGGGGGACGACGGGATGTAGGCCTCCCCCAGCTCCTCTTGGGTCCGGGCAATGGACTGTTCGATATCCGCCAGGTACGCCTCATTTTCTCTCTCGAGGGCCGAGACGTCCTTGCCGAGGATCTTGCCGATGCGGATCAGGTCGCGTATCCCGGACCATCCCCAGAAATCGTCCCAATAGTAGTAGTTCGAGGGGCCAAAATGTTCGGCCGAGTACCCGGCGGGCAGCAATCCGTAATGGAGCTCCGACGGATCCTTCGACGTCTTCTTCCGGGTCTTGAACACCCACTCGGCGCCCTTCACCAGGGCGGCAAAATGGCCTTCGAGGAAATCCGTGTCCCGGGTGAACAGGAAGTACTGGCTGATGGTCCAGAGCACCTGACCGTTGGAATCCCATTCTCCGTTCTGAGATTCGAAGAAGCCGTCGGGCTTCTGCTTCTTGAAGTAGTTTTCCAGGATGCGTTTGACGTCGTCAAAGAACCCCAGCTTCAGCAGGGCGGCCACGGTGTACGCCGCGTCGCGGAACCACATCTTGTGGTAGGTGAAGGGTCCCGGGGTCACTTCGTCGCGGTCGACGAGGATGAGAAGGTTGTTCTTGCTCGCCTCGAAGGCCTCGTTGATCCGGGAATCGGGGGTCATCAGTTTCATCGAGCCCAGCTTCTTCTGCGACCAGACGTCCATGGTCAGGGACCGCAGCGCCGAGAATTTGCGGTCGAGGAAGGAGGTGGGAACGTCATAATTCCCCATGGGAACCACCACCTTCAGGGAAAAGGCGTTGAGGCTGTCGACTTCCGAACCAAACCGAGCAAAGGCGTTGCAGAGGCCCGACTTGTCCTCGGACCTGGGGACAGAGCCGCCGGACTCCTGGTCGATCCGGAAGAAACAGTCGCCGCCGCGCTGGTTCGATGCCACCACCCGGTCGGGCGTCCGGTCAAAGACCACCCTCTGGTTGCCGTTGACGAGGAATTGACGGTCCGCCTCCTGGTATTCGATGGAAAAGACGGGGACGATGCTCTCGGGATTGTAGGGGCGCACGCTGAGAAAGAATTGGAAGTCCACCTTCTCCTGGGCCACGGGCTCGACGTGGTAGAAGACGACGACGAAGGTTCGGTCGCCCTCTTCGTGCATCAGAGCCTCGGAGGTGATCTTGAGGGAATGCTTGTAGAGGGTGCTCTTGATCACCGGGGATTTGTTGACCAGGTACTGGGTGAACTCGGTGGCCTCGAGGCGCGAGGGGCAGATCACATCCTCTCCGCGCTTGACCCAGAAGTCCAAGGACCAACCATCTTCCAGCGGAGTGACCAGCCCCCGGGGGTCGACGATGGCCTCGTGGTTCGAATGGGGCGACGAAAAGCCCGTCCAGTTGCGGTTGGTCAGGTTGATGGACAGGTAGGAGCTGGGAAGAAAGCTCGTGTCCTTGGGGTTGTACTGCTTTTCCACCCAGAAGGGCCAAACCCAGTCGCTGTTGGGCTGGATGGCGTTGATGTTGTAGAACGAGCGCGACAGGATGTCGAGGTTCAGCGCCACCAGTTCGTCGGGAGCGTCGAGGCCATTGCCTTTGCCGAGCTGCTTAATGGCCTCCCACCGGGGCAGAAAGGCGCGCAGATTGAAGTGCTTCGCCACAAGACCGATGACCGTTTCGACAATGTCCATTAAGTTTCCACCTGGGAACAGGCTACGAGGGCTCCGCGTTCAAGTCAAGGAAGACCTTTCAGGTTTCTGAAAACCGTTGACGGGGGACAGAGCTTCCCCCACCATGGGAATCCGGAGGACGAGAATGGGTGCCGTCGACGACTATCTGGCCGGTTTCGAAGGGCCGGTCCGCGAGCGTTTGGAGGAAATCCGCCGGGTGATCCGGGAGGAGGTGCCCGACGGAACCGAGGTGATGAGCTACGCCATCCCCACCATGGACTGGAGGGGGCGGCACCTGATCCACTTCGCGGGGTTCAAGAAGCACATTGGCGTCTACCCCACCCCCCACGGCATCACGGCCTTCGAGACCGAACTGGCGCCCTACAAGAAGGCCAAAGGTTCGGTGCAGTTTCCCCACGACCAACCGTTTCCCCTTGAACTCCTGCGGGACATCGTCCGGGCGCGGCTGGCCGACGAGCGGGCACGTCAGACCTCTAGGTAATCTGACAAAAGTACCAAGAATTAGTATGGTGTGAAGGGAGCCGCAAAAACATGAAGACCGCTGCCGAGCTGAAGATTGCCTTCTACGACACCAAGCCCTACGACCGGGAGTCTTTCGAGCGGCAGAACAAGGCGTTCGGGTTCCAGCTCAAGTTCTTCCCCAGCCACCTCACCGACGAGACCGTGGCCCTGTGCAAAGGCTACGACGCGGTCTGCGTGTTCGTGAACGACCGGGTGACCAAGGCCGTGGTCGACCACCTCGCCGAGTTGAACGTCCCCCTCCTGGCCCTCCGGAGCGCCGGATACAACAATGTCGACCTCAAGGCCGCCACCGGCAAGATTAAGATCACCCGGGTTCCCTCATATTCTCCCCACGGAGTGGCAGAGCACGCCGTGGCCCTGATGCTGACCTTGAACCGCAAGACCCACCGGGCCTTCTACCGCACCCGAGACAACAACTTCGCCATCCACGGGCTCATCGGCTTCGACATGTACGGCAAGACCGCCGGCATCGTCGGCACGGGCCAGATCGGCCGCATCGTCTGCGAGATTCTCCTGGGGTTTGGAATGAAGGTGCTGGCCTACGATCCGTATGCCCCCGCCGACTGGGCGGCGGCCAAGGGCGTGGAGCTCGTCGATCTGGGTACCCTTTACGAACGTTCCGACATCATCAGCCTCCACTGTCCCCTGACGCCCCAAAACATCCACATGATCAACCGGGGCACCATCGAGCTGATGAAGAAGAACGTCATGATCATCAACACGGGGCGGGGCAAGCTCATCCGTTCGGAGGACCTTCTCGAGGCTCTCCGGGACGAAAAGATCGGGAGCGCCGGCCTGGACGTGTACGAAGAGGAAACGGATTATTTCTTCGAGGACTTTTCCAGTCACATCATGAAGGACGACGTGCTGGCCCGGCTCATCAGCCTGCCCAACGTGCTGGTCACCAGCCACCAGGCGTTCTTCACCGAAGAGGCCCTGGCCAACATCGCCAACACCACCCTCGAGAATATCCGAAGCTACTTCTTCGACGGGAAAGTGCTGAACGAAGTGTGCGCCGAGCCCGCGAAGGACGGAAGCTGCCAATAGCCGTCCGCAGGGGATTTTACAGAACGTTTCTTGACTAAGTCCCTCCCGTTGGTCTTTGCTGGACTAATAGGAACTAGGAGGGACTCTGTGACCCGGGTCAACGAGGACAATTGGCGTTTGCACTTTTGGAACACGTGGGAGTCCTGGGACGACGACCAGGAGCACGCCTTCCTGCGCCTTTTCCCCAATCCTGTCGTCTACATGAAATGGGCCGAGACTCCCCACGCCGAGTTCGGGCACAAGGCGCCCTGGGAATTCGTGCGAAGCTACGGCACCTACCCCTATCTGGAATACCTGAGAGATCTTGCCACCCGCGATTACTGGGATAAGGTGTGCCGGGAATGGGTGGACCGTCAGACCGCCAAGCGGGCCTAGTCCCGATCAATCTTGTCGAGGATTTCGCGGTTGGTTTCTGCAGTGAGGAACTCGAGCTTTCGCTTCTGGACCTCGAGCTCTCCCCGGCGGATCTCAAGCTCCGCATTTTTCAGCTTGAACCATTTGCCAGCGAGAATGCCCCCGATGATGAGAGAGGGGAGAATGATGAAGAGGCTGACAATGGCGACAATTCCTTCGGACATGTTCATGAGGATAAGGGCGATTTCCCGACAGGTCAACGTCTTGACCCGGGGCCGCCCCGGGCGGTTCCTCATGGAAAGTGCACAGAGTCCTCATTGTCACCTCATATCCGCTTCACATCCTTCCGGCCCAGGAGACTCTCATGAAAACGTTCGTCCTCTTGTTCAGCCTTCTGCTGGCTGGTACGGGGCTCTTCGCCCAAACGAAGGAAGCCGCCCCGTTCACCACGGCCGCAGAGGTCAACCTTCTGGAATTGCTTCCTCCTCCCCCTTCCGGTGATTCCGCAGTCACCAAGGCCGAGCTTGACGCCCTGGTGGCCCTCCAGGCCGCGCGATCCCCCGCCCAGTCCGAGAGGGCCGTGGCCGACGACGAGGAATCGGTCTGGCGCTTTGCCGACGCCGTAGGAAATCCCGGTTTCACCAAGGAAAAGCTCCCCGTGTTCTCGGCCTTTTTTGGCCGCCTGGTGGCCACCGAGCCAGCCGTCGTTGACCCGGCAAAGGACTCGTGGAAGCGGCCCCGGCCCTACCTGGCCGACAGCCGGTTGAATCCCCTGCTCAAGAAGAAGACCTCGGGGGCCTACCCCTCGGGACACGCCACCATCGGGACTCTGATGGGCATCGTGCTGTCCAACATGCTGCCTGAACTGCGAGGGCCCCTCATGGAGAGGGCGGCCGAGTTCGCTGCCAACCGCTTGGTCGCGGGGATGCACTACGCCAGTGATATCGACGCGGGGAAGCGCTCGGCCACGGCCATAGCGGCGGTGATCCGCACCAAGGCCGACTACGCCGAGCAGATCGCCGCGGCCAAGGCCGAACTACGCGCGGCTCTGGGCTACAAGTAAGGATTTCGGCGGACTCGGTTCAGCCGGGTCCGCCTCCAGCCTATCCGAGAAAATGCCGGGCCTGGCCGGCCAATAGGACGAGCTCCGTCACGCTCTCCGACTTGCCATCGTTCAGCGCCTTGAGGATCTGGTCGCTCAACTTCTTCTGGTGGGGGTCGATCTCGTAGCGGATGCCCAGTTCGTCCAGCTTTTCCAGGAGTCCCTGGGGCAGGTACGGAGAATCGGGGTTGAGGCTCCTCAGGGCGTCGCGCAGGTCTTCCTCGAAGAAGTAGTAGACCTCCCGGGCCCGGCTGTACGAGGCGGGGGTGAAGGTCGTGAGACCCAATAGCTCGGGCGGGCAGCCCAGGGAGTACAGAGAAGCCGTGAAGCTGATGGCCCGGGGCAGGGTGACGCCGTCGAGGCTACGGGCGTAGCCGAAGAGACCCGTGTGCAACTTGCGGTCCCGGCGCTTGGGGATGAACTTGGCCATCTTGTTCACCACGGGGGCCAGTTCCTTCACTTGGGCCTGGTAGACCTTCGTGTACTCCTCGGTGAGTTTCAGGGCGCTCTCGGCGTCGATAACGGTGGCCTTGCCTGGCTGGTAGTGGTTCTGCAGGTAGTGGACCCCGTCGCGGATCTCGTCGAGCGGGTAGTCGTACTTGAAGGCCGACTGGAGGGTGAAGGTCTCCACGCTCGGGTATTCCCGGGTGAACCGGCGGACGGTCCGGGGGCTGAGGTTGCCGCGGAATGGGGCCGACCCGGCGCCCAGGATGGGATGGAGCCGGACTCCGATTTCCTGGGAGAGCTTCTCGAGGCGCATCAGGGCGATCTTGTTGCTGACCACGGCGCCGAAGGTGCCGTAGTTCATGGCCGGATCGGACCGGGCGAGGAACACGCGCTGGTCGGTGACCTTCTTGTCGGACAGGTAGTCGCGGACGATGGTGTCGGCGGCCAGCTGGTGGTACAGGTCTTCCATGAGGGGAATGACGTTGACCGTGGACGGCTTGAACTGGCCGATCCATTCGCCGATGGTGATGTCGCCCTTCTTGAACACCTTGTCCTGGCGGCCGACAATGAAGTCCTTGTAGTACAGGTAGATGTGGTCAATGGACGAGGCGCTGTCGGTCATGGGCAGGATGACCTCGAAGATGGGCGCCACGTCGCGCTGGTAGAACAGGGCGCTGGCGTCGAAGCTCCGGGGGATGCTCTCGAGGGTCTCGAGGAGGATCTTGGCTTCGGCTCGCTCTTCGACGGGGTTGGGAACCCGGAGCGTCAGGAAGACGTCTTCCCCCAAGATATGCTCGCGGAAAAAGGAATCGTAGGTGGTGAGCAGCTTCTTCACCACGTAGTTGTCGACTTCCTTGCCTTCCACGTCCCACATCTGCTCGTCGATGCCGAGGTGGCTGTAGGTGTAGAACGCCTCTTTCACTTCGTCCTCACCACCGATCTTTTGGCCGCGGGCGAAGAACGGCACTTGGACGTTGTCGGGGTGCTGGGTGCTCATGCAGCGGGGAATTTTCATGGCGAAAAATTAGCGGAAAACCCGGGTCCACGCAAGAGAAGACGCGGCCCTTTCGACGCATTTCTGACAAAAACACCCGGTTTTTGCAAAAATCCAGAAACTTGGCTCAAAATGACCGCACTTCGTCCCAATCGGGCCTCGTTCCCGGGCTAGAGCCGCCCTATCTTGGTCCCATGGAGGTCACCATGGACAAACTTCTGGAAAACAACGAGTTTCTGAACCTGACGGTGAGGGATCGGACCGTGGCGGTGGCCCGGAGCGGCCAGTTCTGGTTGACCCGGTCCGGGGATTCGGAAGATTATTTTCTGGTCGCCGGTGAAGCTCTGTCCCTCCCCCGGGGGCGGTGGCTGATCCAGGCGCTCCGCGGCGGGCTGGTCTCGTGCACCGACGACGTCCCGGCCCCTCAAAAGATTCCCTTCGGGAGGCTGTCGAGTGAAGCGGGTTGTCTTCCTTCTCTTTCCCGGATTTGAGCTGCTGGATTTTGCGGGCCCCCTTCAGGTTTTCCACGAGGCCAAGAAGCTGGGCCTCGACCTCGAGCTGGTGTTCAGCGGGACCACCCCTTCGCTGGCTTCGGAGCAGGGCCTGGTGTTCAATGACCTCGTCCCCTTTCCGGAGTTTCGGCCCGGCGACGACGTCTTCATTCCCGGGTTTACCCTTGAGATCACCCCGACACGGCCCGACCTCGTGAAGGCCATTCTCCGGGCCCACCAGTCCGGCGCCCGGATCGTTTCCACCTGTTCGGGCACCTTCATGGTGGGCCAGGCGGGCCTCCTCGACGGGCGCTCGTGCACCACCCACTGGAAACGGGTCGAAGAGCTGCAGAAACGGTACCCCCGGACCACCGTCCTCACCGACCGCCTCTTTGTGGAGGACCGGGGCCTCATCACCTGCGGTGGCGTCACCTGCGGCATCGACCTGGCCTTGTCGCAGATGGAACAGGAGCGAGGTCCCCTCTTTGCGTCCCGGATCGCCCGGGAACTCATCCTCTACATCCGGCGGGACAAGGACCATTCCCAGGTGAGTGTCTATCTGGAGTATCGTGACCACCAGAACCCCAGCATCCACGCTGTCCAGGACTGGATGATCGACCACCCGGACCAGGGGGCCGACCTCCACGCCCTGGCGGCCATCGGCGGCATGAGCCCCCGGAACTTCACGAGGGCCTTTCGCTCGGTCACGGGCATCTCTCCGGGGGAATACCGCACCCTCCTGCGCCTCGAACGTGCCTCGGTGCTGCTGAAGAACCCCTCGCTCACCGTCGAGGCCGTGGCCTCGGAATCGGGGTTCCGCGACGCTCGGGCCCTGCGAAGGTTGTGGGCGAAGCGATACGGTCTGTCTCCGCGGACGGCCAGCTAGGATCCCGGCCTTCTGGCGTCTTGGGGGCCGACCATCCGGTGGATGGTCGGCGACGCTCGGCAGGTGTGCAATAAAAAGAGGCGCCTCCTTTGGGGGGCGCCTCTATCGCATTCAGAGCGTCACGCTTAGTTACAGGCGTCGATGATGCGGACCAACAGCACACCTTCGATCTTGGCGAGCTCGTCCTTCAGGCCGGCGGGGGCGTCGGCGCCGATGTCGATGATGTTGTAGGCCACTTCGCCGCGGTTCTTGTTGAGCATGTCTTCGATGTTGAGGCCATGCTTGGCCAAGACGCCGGTGATCTGGCCCACCATGTTGGGCACGTTCTTGTTGGCCACGGTGATCCGCGTCTTGCCCGTGGGGGGCAGTTCGGCGGCGGGGAAGTTCACCGAGTTCTTGATGTTCCCCCGTTCCAGGTATTCGCGGACCTGGTCGGCGGCCATGACGGCGCAGTTGTCCTCGGCCTCGGGAGTCGAAGCTCCCAGGTGAGGAATGGCCAGGATGTTGTCGATCCCCAGCAGTTCCTCTTCGGGGAAGTCGGTGACGTAGCCGCCGAGCCGGCCCGAGGCGAGTTCGGCCTTCAGCGCGGTGTTGTCCACGAGGCCCGACCGGCTCAGGTTGATGATCCGGGCGCCCTTCTTGGTCCGGGCCAGACGCTCTTTGTTGAACAGTCCCTTGGTTTCGGGAGTCAGGGGCACGTGGATGGTGATGTAGTCGCTCTCGGCCACCAGGGCGTCGAGGCTGGTGGCCTTGCGCACGTTGGTGTTGAGTTTCCACGCGGCTTCGACGGACACGTAGGGGTCATAGCCGATGACCTTGACGCCCAAGGCCGTGGCCGCGTTGGCGATCAGCACGCCGACCGCTCCCAATCCGATGACGCCCAGGGTTTTGCCCTCAATCTCGGGGCCCACGAACTGGGCCTTGCCCTTCTCGACCAGCTCGGGGACCTCGTCGCCTTTGCCCTTGAGGCCCTGGCTCCAGGCCAGTCCCTGGGCGATTCGGCGGCTCGACAGCAACATCGCTGCCAGGACCAGTTCCTTCACTGCGTTGGCGTTGGCCCCGGGGGTGTTGAACACCACGATGCCCTTCTCGGTGGCCTTGGGAATCGGGATGTTGTTGGTTCCGGCCCCGGCCCGGGCAATGGTCAGCAAGCTGGCCGGGAATTCAAAGGTGTGCATGTCCTGGCTGCGGACCAGAATGCCGTCGGGATTGGCGATCTCGCTGGCCGCCTCGTAGTTGTCCCGCGGAAGGCGGTCAAGCCCAATGGCGGCGATTTTGTTCAGCGTCTGAATCTTATACATACGATGGTGCTCCTATCTCTGTGATCTCTGCGCGAGACCTTGTCCTCTTAGGCGTTTTTCTTCTCAAAGTCCTTCAGGAAATCCACCAGCTTCTTCACTCCATCCACCGTGATGGCGTTGTAGATGCTGGCCCGCATGCCACCCACCGAGCGGTGTCCGGCCAGGTTCACCAAGCCGGCGGCCTCGGCTTCCTTCACGAACTTCTTGTTCACGGCCTCACTGGCCTCGGGGTCGGCGACCCGGGTCAGGAAGGGCACGTTCATCAACGACCGATCCTTCTTTTCCACGGGGCTGTAGAAGTACTTCGAGTTGTCCAAGAAATCGTAGAGGAGTTTGGCCTTCTGGCGGTTGGCTTCGAAGAGCACGTCGGTGCCGCCCAGGTCCTGGATGTGCTGGAGCACGAGGCCCACGATGTAGATGGAATAGCAGGGAGGGGTGTTGAACAGCGACGCGTTATCGATGTGGGTCTTGTAGTTCAGCATCGCCGGCAGTCCCTCGGGGATCCGGTCGGTGAAGTCCTTCTTGATCATCACGATGGTCACGCCGGCCGGCCCCAGGTTCTTCTGGGCTCCGGCGAACACCACGGCGTGCTTGGACACATCGAAGGGCTGGCTCAGGATGCCCGACGAGATGTCGGTGATGAGGGGAGCCTTCACCTGGGGTACCTGGTGGAACTGGGTGCCCTCGATGGTGTTGTTGTAGCAGTAGTAGAAGTAGTCGGCATCGGGATTGGCGTTGGCGATGGGGGGCAGGTAGCTCCACTTCTTGTCCTTGGACGACCCGACGATGTTGATGTCGCCCAGCCGCTGGGCCTCTTCGACGGCCTTCTGGCTCCAAGCGCCGGTCTGGATGTAGTCGGCCTTCTTGGTCTTCGTCAGGAAGTTCAGGGGGATGGTGTGGAACTGCAGGCTGGCTCCTCCCTGCAGGAAGAGCACGTGGTAGTCCTCGGGCACCTTCAAGGCCTGCCGGAAGAGTTCCTCGGTCTTCTTGATGATCGACTCGTAGGCCTTCGAGCGGTGACTCATCTCCATGACCGACTGGCCCGTTCCGCCCCAGTCCAGCATTTCTTCGGCGGCCTTCTTCAGCACCGCCTCGGGCAGGGCGCTGGGCCCCGCGGAAAAGTTCAACACTCGCGCCATGGAAATCTCCTTGTTCCCCACCGAATGCGGCGGGTAAGGGGCAGTATACGCACCCTCTCCGGTTCTGTCGACGAACCTGTGACAAAATTCACAAGTTCACAACCTCCGACCCCATCGGCCCCGGGGCTCCGTGATTAACTTGTTTTTCACGCACGATTAACAAAGCCTACACGGTGACGGTCCATTCTGACCCCGGGAAGGGGGAAACGGATGAAAATTGCGTACTCCTGTGCGGGCGAGGGCCTGGGCCACGCGGCTCGGATGGTCTGTCTGGGGCCACTGCTGGAGCAGACCTTTGAGGTGATTTACTATGTCCCCTCGTCGGTTCGAGCCTACGTGGAGGGCCGCCTGCCGGGACGAGTCTTCCGTCCCCTCCCATGGTTTGACTTTGAAAAGAAGGGAGACCGTGTCCTGTATTGGGCCACGTTCCTCCGGTCGCTGCGCCGTTCGGCGTCGATGGTCGCCGACGTGCTGGCCCTGGCCCGCGACCTGGCATCCGAAGGCATCGACGCCGTTGTCAGCGACTATGATCCGTATCTGGCCTGGGCCGCCCGGGTGAACGGTCTGCGGACGGTTCAGTTCAACCACCCCGGCATTGTGGGCCGGAGGCTGACCTTCGATCCTCGCTGCTGGGCAGCCGCCCTGGTCGGGTTCCTCATGGAGGGGCCGTGGCACAAGCGTCTCCACGTCAGCTTCTACCTCGGCGACATCGGTCCCCTCATCCGTCCCGAGCTGCTGGCCCGGCCC
>JAHFSN010000188.1 GCA_023265735.1 Spirochaetaceae bacterium
TTGGGGACAGGAGGCCTCCATTGGCTATTATCGAATGCCGCAACGTCGGCAAAATCTACCCAGGATTCGAAAACCGCGCCCTCGACGACGTCGGGTTCACCGTCGCCGAAGGGAGCTTTGTCACCATTACCGGAAGGTCCGGCAGCGGCAAGACAACACTCTTGAACCTATTGACCGGCATCGACAGACCCACCTCGGGAGATGTTGTTGTCGCGGGCCAGACTCTGGCCGCCATGAACGAAAAGACCCTGTCACGGTGGCGCGGACGGACCATCGGTGTGGTGTTCCAGTTCTTTCAGCTGCTCCCCACCCTCACGGTGGCCGAGAACGTGCTCCTCCCCATGGAATTCTGTTCGGTGGGCCGGCCGGCCGACAGGCTGAAGCGTGTCAGGAATCTGCTGGACGAACTGGGCATCGCCGACCAGGCCGACAAGCTGCCGGGGGCGCTGTCCGGAGGTCAGCAGCAGCGAGCCGCCATCGCCCGGGCCCTGGCCAACGACCCGCCTGTGTTGGCCGCCGACGAACCAACGGGAAACCTCGATACCCAGACTTCGGAGACCGTTCTTTCGATCTTCTCCTCTTTAGCGGCCCGGGGAAAGACCATCGTGATGATTACCCACGAATCGGAATACGAGAGTTACGCCACCCACTCGATTCACCTCAAGGACGGCCGGATCGTGGAAAACCGGGAGGTGAGCCGTGGTTAGCGCCTTTGCGGCCAAGCTGCGCGGCGACGTGAGGGCGATGGTCGGCCGGCTGGTGGTCTTGGGTCTGGCCGTCGGTGTGGGGGTTTTGGTCCTGACGGCGATTTCGGGCACCGCCTCGACCTTCCTCCGGGAGATGTCTCGAAGCTACGAGGAAACGCTTCCCGCCACCGCGACCATCGAACTGGCCGACCCCGTCGACGAGACCTTGGCCCAGCGCCTGGTCGGACCCGGGGTGGCAGCTCGGTCTGCCGACAGTTACCTGGCTCGGTTCCAGGACGGTCGGGGCCTGTGGCAACCCCTGGTCCTCTTCGTCGCCCCCGACCTGGTGAACAATCAGATGGCCCGGGTGTTCCCCCAACCGGGTACGACTTGGCCACCGGCGCCGGGGTCCCTGGCCCTGGAGAGGACAGCGGTGACGACCTTCGAATTGAAACCCAACCAGGGAATTCCGATTCGGTTCCAGGGAGGCCAGGTGGTGGAAACCACCGGGCTCAGTGTGGTCCACGACCCCGCCGTCGCACCGGCTTACCAGGAACGAACCGCTTACGGATACATTGACGCCTCCACCGCCCGGCTCTGGGGCCTGGAACTCTACCATCAGGTGAAACTGAGGCTGGACCAACGGCTCGACTGGGGCGCGGCTCGACAGAAGGCCGTCGCGGTAGCAGAGTCTATCCAGGCCCAGGGCACGAAGGTGACGGCCGTCGACGTTCCCCCCGTCCACGCCCATCCCCACCAAGGCATTCTGGTCACACTGCTGACGATCTTCGGGGCCTTCGGCGTGCTCACCGTGGTTCTGTGCTCGCTCCTGGTGTCCAACGTCATCGGCGCCCTGATCGCCCGAGAGCGGCGCTGGATTGGGGTGATGAAGACCCTTGGGGCCTCACGGCTTCGTATCCTTGTGCTGTTTCTCGCACCCGTCCTCTTCTTAGGCCTGGTCGCGGTCGTGTGGTCGGTACCCCTGGGCCTCTGGGCCTCGGGAGGGCTGACCCAAGCCTTCGGCGACCTGCTGAACATCCGGATCTCCGACCCGACCGTCGGGGGCTGGGCCTGGGTGCTCCCCGCGGTGATCGGTCTGGTTCTTCCCCTCCTCCTGGCCCTGGTGCCCGTCGGCCGGGCCATGAGGATGACGATTCTGGAATCGTTGTCCGATACCGAAACAGAACGTCACCGCTACGGCACTTCCCGGGGAACCTCAGGGCTCTTCGCCCAAGTTTCACCGGTCTGGGGCATGGCTTGGAGAAACACCTGGAGGAAGAAACGCCGCTTGGCCCTGAGCCTTCTGCTGCTCGGGGTTGGCGGCGGTCTGTTCCTGACCGCGTTCAATGTCTCGTCGTCGTGGAAGGGCCTGGTGGCCGACTCTCTGGCGGGCCGGCGGATGAGCTACCAGATCCGGCTGGTGGGGAGCCCCGGGCTGGCCGACGTGAAGGGCGTGCTTTCCCCCGGGGCGACGATCGAGACCTGGGACTCCTTGCCGGCGGTGACCGTGTCGGAGGGCTCCCTTCCCGTGGAATCCACCTATCCCGACGAGGCCCACGGCAGCTTCCGGATCTTCAGCCTTCCCGCCCAGACCAGCATGATCGCTTTCAAGGTCCAGAAGGGGCGGTGGTTACAGAACAAGGGTGAGGTGGTCCTCAATCAGACCGCTGCGGTAAGGTTTCCCGGCGCCGAGCCAGGATCGACCGTCGTCCTCGTGGCCGGAGGCATCAAGAGGTCCTTCGTGCTGGCAGGCGTCGTCCAGGAGGTGGGCCAGGCCGCGGCCTACGTCGGCGAGGGCGAACTGCTCAACTCGAGCTCCCAGCGGGACTTCCGCACCGAGCTCCTGGTGAAGACCGGGGGTAGCGCCGAGAAGCCCCGGGTCGAAGAGTGGCTGCGGGCGAAGGGCCTGCCGGTGGAAGTTTTCCTGGACAACAGCGAGTACGAAATCGGCGGGAACGAGCACTTCGGCCTCCTCATCACCGTAATTCTGATCACGGGCTTGGTCACTGGGCTGGTGGGTTGGCTTGGCATCGCTTCGCTCTTGGGCCTGGCCGTGGTCGAGCGGAGGCGCGAGTTTGGCATCTTGCGCACCCTCGGTGCTACCCCCGGGGACCTCAGGATGGGCATGGTGGCCGAGGCCGTCCTGATGACCGTGCTGGGGACCCTGGCTTCGTTCGCCGTCGCGTACCCCATCACTGCGGGTCTCGGGGCGTTTCTGGGCGGGTTGTCGCTCAAGATGCCCATCCCCCCTCGGGTGGACCTTCCGATGGCGGCGCTCTGGCTGGGCCTGAGCCTGGTCGGGGGCCTGGTGGCCAGCCTCAACGCGGGGGCCAAGGCCTCGCGGACAACGATACGAGAAACACTCACGATGAGTTGAGAAGGAGGAAAGGATGAAACGCGTGAAATGGATCGTGATCGGTGTGGTGGCCCTGGCGGCGGTGCTGCTGTCGGCCCACCTGATCGCCAACACCAATTGGCCCGAACTCGTGAAATCTCTTCACGGGAAATAGTCGGGAACGAGGTTGGACCCCGGAATGTGCTGGTACACTCCGGGGTCAGCACATGGGATCCTGGGAGACCCTGGCTAGCGGATGAAGTGCCCGACATCCTTGGCGAAGGTGCGGGTGTTGATCGGCTTGCCGATGAACACGGCGTTGGGGATGGCTTTGATTTCTTCGATTCCTTCGGCCAGGACCGAAGCGGTGACAAACACCACGGGAATCTGATTTGTCTGTTCATTGGCCAAGAGAATCTTAGCGGCTTCGGAACCTCGCATGTCGGGAAGCCGCATATCCATGATGATGATGTCGGGTCGTTCCTGGATGGCCAAGAGAATGCCCTGAGACGCATTTTCCGCCACAAAGACCGTAAAACCGGCAACCTCCAGCAGGTCCTTCTCGAGGAGGAGGTTGTTTTGGTTGTCGTCGATAATCAATGCCGTCTTCTTCACGCTAGGCCTCCTGGGACACGCTGATGGGCAGCTGGAACTTGACCAAAGTTCCTTGGTCCAGCCCTTTTGACTCGATGGCGAGGTGACCTCCGTGGAGCTCTACCAATTTTCGGGCGAGGGGCAAACCGAGACCGGTTCCTTCCGTCAACCGGGAATACGGCGTATCCACCCGGAAGAATCCCTCGAAGATGCGCTCCATGTTCTCGGTGGCAATACCGACCCCCGAATCCCAGACAGAGACTTCAATCTGGCCGGAGCTTTCAACGGCCCTGAGGCCGATTCTCCCCGCGACGGGGGTGAACTTCACGGCATTGGAAAGAAGGTTGTAGATGATTTCCCTCACCTTGAGTTCGTCGGCCTCGATGTCGGGGAGGTCATGGGCGATTTCAAGGGTCATTTCGATCTGTTTCTTACCCGCCAGGTCGGCCACCAGCATCGCGACTTCATCGAGGATGCCCCGGGTTGAAATGGTCGATAGCTGAAGCTTCATCTTGCCCGACTCGACTTTGGCCATATCGAGAATCTGGTTAATCAGGGCGAGGAGGTGCTTGCCGCTGGCGAGCACATTGCTTACGTACTTGCGCTGTTTCTCGTTGAGGGGGCCGAAGGTCTCGTCGAACAGAACTTCGGAAAATCCGTTGATGGAGTTCAGGGGAGTCCTCAGTTCGTGGGACATGTTGGCCAGGAATTCCGATTTCGCCCGGGCCGTCCTCTTCAATTCGGTGGCCAGGGCCTCCAGCTCATCGTGGGCCTTCTCGAGCCCCGTTTCGATTTCACGCCGTTCGGTGATGTCTTCGATGGCGAGCAGGATGATCCTCTCCTTCCCATGAACCCGCTGGATCTGTCGGGCATTGAGCAGCATGATCCGCCTGCCGATGGTGGCAAAGTCGTGCTCCACTTCGTAGTTGTCGAAGGTGGCCTGCTCGGGAAGGATGGTCTCGAGTAGCTCCCGGAGCTGAGGGATATCCCATTGTTTGTTGCCCAGGTCATAGATCAATTGCCCGACGGTTTGTTCGGGTTTGACCTTGAAGACCTCGTAGAAGGAGCGGCTGACCGAGACGACCCGTAGGTCCTGGTCCAGGGCGATCAACGGCTCTCGGATGGTATTGATGATGCTCTCGGAGTATTCCTGTGAGCTCGTGACGGACTTGGTTTTGGGCGTCGAACCCTCCCCTAGGCTTGGCCTGGACAGAAGGTACGCCTTTCGAGGCTGACAATCCACCCATTGGGGTCACACGAGCAGCAATTCGACCTTGATCTTCCGAGATTCATCTTCCACATAGAGACGTTCGCCCTTCTCCAACCGCTTTTCGAGGAGGAGGTAGACCCGAATGGCCTTCTTGATCACGGCAGTCTTGGTGAGATCGTTCCTCTCGGCCAACTGCTCTAGGGAATCCATTTCGTCTTCAGAAAGGTTGAGAGTCATCGTCTTCTTCTCGGCCACGGTCCGCCTCCGTTTCCACAATACGGTGTCTGTTTCGGAAATTCAACATTACATATTCATATTATAGCTAAAA
>JAHFSN010000189.1 GCA_023265735.1 Spirochaetaceae bacterium
CCGCTTGACTTCGTGGGCCAAGTCGAGAAGGGAGCGAATCTCTGCGGTAGAGAGGTCGGCCATCATCAGACAGGACCGCCCTTTCAGGGTCGACGACATAGAAAACCTCCTGGAGACCGGCTGAGGCTACCATTCCTTGCAACTTTATTCAAGTGTCTGCATAAATATGCAATAAAGTCCCCCTGGGCAGAGTTCCTTTTTCCCGCTAAAAGAAGAAATGCGATTTGCCGTCCTTCTGCTAGGATTCCTCGTACTGGGCTGCACCACGGCGCCCGTCCGTGATCTCGATCCCAAAGTAAGGGTTCGGACAGGTCTCCGGGCGGAACTGGAGGACTTCACGGTTCCGGGCTGGAACCGACGCCTGGGGTCCCTTCCGCCGGTGACCCGGTCGCCCTTCGTTCCGGCGGCGGGCCCCGCGGTGACCCAATACCGGGAGCATCTGGCTGGCCGAGGTCCGTGGGACGGTCCCATCTGGCACCAAATGGGAACGGTGCCCCTGGAACTCCCCGGAAAGACCTTGGCCCTGGGGATCAACGTCTTCCAGCCGGCCGAGTCCCGGGGGACCCTCCTCTTCCTGCACGGTTACATGGCCCACGCCGGCGACTTTGCCTTCACCCTCGGCTGGTTTGCGTCCCGGGGCTGGACCGTCGTCACCCTCGACCTCCCCGGACACGGGACCTCAGACGGAGCGAGGTCTGACATCGACGACTTCGCGGATTATGGGAGGGCGGTGGCCCTCTGGCTGGGCTGGGTGGAGAAACAACATTGGTCCGGTCCCCAGGTCCTCCTCGCCCACTCCCTGGGTACCGCCGCCGCCCTCGAAGCCTTTCGCCATCCAGGGACACCCAAGCCCGATCGCATTGTGTTCTGCTCTCCCCTCCTGCGAACGACTTGGTATCCCGCCCTTTGGATCGCCGACCAGGCGGTGGGCTGGATGTTCTCGACGACGTCGGCCCAGGGAGGTTGGGATGGCTACCTTGACGGCTACGCCCAGAAGGTTCACTGGTTTCATGCCCTGGGGATCTGGCTCGAGGGCCTGAACCGCCAGAAGCCCCTGGACCTTCCCCTCGAAATCTACTGCGGCGATAAAGACTCAGTGGTGGATGTGGGTTGGAACCGGTGGATGTACCATCGTCTGGTCCCGGGGGCGCGTTGGGTCTCCCTGCCGGGCCTCGACCACTGGTTCCTCAGTTCTTCTGAGGACAGACAGAGTTTCCACGAACGGCTGTCCGCCGAGTTCGAGGGTCTGGGTTCCTCGAAATCAGAGCTCGAGTAGGTCCTCGGCGTCGCCAGTTTCTCGAGTTTGGTATTCGAGGATGCTGGCCTTCAGGCTGTGGTAGACCAGGGGCGCCACGACTTCGTGGAAATGGGTGCGCTGGATCAGGCTGGTGCGGTGCCGGCGGTATTCCGACAGCACGGACCGGGACTTGTGCACCATGCTCTGTTGGTACGAGAGAAAGGTTTCGTGGGCACCTTCTTCCCGGGGGGATTTCAGGCTGTCCTGGTGACGGCCCAGAATCTGGAAGATCCGGTTGAGGGTGAACTTCGCTTCGAGGTCGACACCCTCGTCGGCCCAGAGTTTGGCCTTCTTCGGGGCCAGGATGGCGATGAGCGAAGCCTTGCGAAGCTGCACTCCCTTGGCGGCAAAGAGCTCCTCGAGGTGGTCGAGGACGTACCGGTTTCCCCGGAAATATTGAATGAGCTGGATAATTCTGTCGGCACCCATGGGCCCCTGATCGAGGAGGCTCTCGATCTGCTTGCCCAATGTCTCCGGAAACTGCGGGTTGACCTGCACGGAGTAGGTGTTGTACACAGCGCCCTTCTTCTCGTTGAGGGTGACTTTCTTGAACGCAAAAATCTCGTCCTTGGTAATGGCGGCGTAGCGGCTTCCGTGGGCCTGGGCCTCCCGGCGGAACCGCTGGCAGTAGTCATCGGCGATCCCCATGGCGTCGAGACTCTTGAAATACTCCTCACTGATCCGAAGTCCCCCTACGGGGCTCGTGGACTCCATCCGCTTGGCGTCGATGACGGGCATGCCGATGATGTCCCAGTGTTTGGCCCCCTCGGGACCGAAGTTTCCTATGGTCACGTGACCGAGGCTGGCCCCCACTCGGATGCGAATCTGGAAGAAGGCGCGCATGGTCTCGGCTACGTCGGGCCGCTCGCGGAGCGTCTTAATGATGGTGAGCGCGTCGACCAGGGCCCTCTTTCGCTCCTCGCTCAGCACCTTTTTGAGCAGAAAGCTCTCCTTGGCCTCGTTGAAGAACACGCAGACCCGCTGCATTTCTACGCAGGTAAAGAAGAGCTCCTTGGCGATGTGACGCTCCAGGTCTTCGGCGGGAAGACTCGTCAGTTTGGGGTCCATCAGCACCGTGTCGAACTGGAACATCAGCGAGTCGCCCTCGATCTTGTTCAGGTACCCGCCATGACTTTCCAGCACGGACTGGAAGGCGGTATAGAGCCCATTGAGGAGGGTTTGATTCTCCATCGGGCTCAGAAATTTCGAAAGGAAGGTGTAGTCGGCGATGTCGATGAAGCCGACTCCGACCCGGCTTTCCTGAGAAAAACGGGGAATCTGACCTCGGTCGTAGATCGCGGCGACCAGCTGCCGAGGGAGGTAGTACTGTTCAATCTCTTTCAGGAGGGAAGCTTGGTCGGCCATGTTCGCTGACCAGTCTAGTGACCTCGTCCCTGAGGTTCAAGGGGACTTGAGTTCACACGGATTTTACGTCAAAGTGGAGATATGCGCCCCTTGTGTCAGTTCCTCCTCGCCGTCCTCCTCGTGGGCCGTGTCTGTGCCGACGCCGTCACCGTTTCCACCGAAGCCCAGCCCGAGGGCAGTCAGCCCGTTCCAGAGCCGGTGACGAAGGTCCTCAAGGGAGAGACCCCCCTCATGTCGCCGGTGGCCAACCTTTTCGTCCATCCCCTCATCGCGTTTCCCGAAAGAGCCTTCGTACCGGGAAAGGACGAATCGCGCATGGACGAATGGTTCATCACGGTGGGCGAATTCGAGAAGGTGCTGGAGTCCCTCGAAAACAAGGGCTACATCCTCGTCAAGCCTTCGGAAGTCTTTGAGATTACCCTCACGGAGGTCAAGTTCCGCCCCCTCGATCTCCCCCCTGGACGGAAGCCCCTCATCCTTTCGATGGACGACCTGAATTACTACCCATACATGCGGGCCAATGGCACCGTATCGCGTCTCAGGGTCGATGACCGGGGCATCCTGTGGGCCCGGACGGTCATGCCCGGCGGCGTCGTCCGGGACGACCTCGACCGGGAGGTCCCCCAGGTCCTCGAGCAGTTCCTCCTGGCACACCCCGACTTCTCCTACCACGGCGCCCGGGGTCTCATCGCCCTAACCGGCTACAACGGCATCCTGGGTTGGCCCACCCAGCAGGCCCCCGGCCCGGCCCTGCGGGAGGCCGAACAGGAAGCCAAACGTGTGCTCGCCACCCTGAAGGCCCTGGGTTGGGAATTCGCCAGCCACAGCTACGCCCACAGGTCCCAGCGGGTCCAGAAGTTTGACGCCTGGTCGGTGTCGGAGGACCGGTGGACGGCCGAGGTCGAACCCCTGGTCGGGGCCACCCCCTTCTATGTCTTCCCGTTTGGAGAAACCTGGTGGAAGGATGAGGCCCGGTGGGACGCCATGAAAGCGGCAGGATTCCGGGTCTTCTTCGGGGTCGAGCCCGATAGCAACCTCCGCTGGAAGGACAACCTTCCCATCCTGGGACGGGTTCCCCTCGATGGACGAGGACTCCGTCACAAGTTCGCCAAACTCAACGTCTTCCTCGACCCGCGGCTGGTGTGGGATCCCTCCCGCCCGGCGACCATGACCTACCATTGATCAAGACGCACTGGTGATCCCGATTTTCGTCCCTTAGAATGGAAGTATGGACACGCAAGGTTCCTTCCGTTCGGCGGACACGGGAATCGTCAGCCCTTTCCTCCAGGACTTTGGCCCCTTCCATTTTGTGGTCGGAAGGAGTGAGCTACGGAAGGGCTCCCTCGTCGTCCCCCTCAATGGTCAGGAATGGCGCCTGCTTGTCTACCTCGTCTCTCACCCCAACCGCGTCCTCGACCGAAGCGAAATCCTGGAGCGCGTCTGGGGCTATGGAACGGGAACGGCAACCCGGACGGTCGATGTCCATATTGCGAAACTGCGTCACCGTCTCGGGGAGTCAAAACGCCCCGTCCATATTCTTACGGCCCGAGGACGAGGGTATCTGTTTCGACCCTAAGTCCGAAGAACCGGACGAGCCAAAGCTCATCCCCTGGGAATCCTTCCCAAGCCTGGAGGTCCTGCATTGAAATCTCTCTCCCTCAAAATCATCGCCCTGGCGGTGGCAAGCGCCCTGTTTGTGGGGACCGCGGCGGCCATCGTCTCGGTGTTCTCCATGGTGCAAACCACCGAAACCAACCTCTCTCTCCTGGAGAACAGCCTCAGGGCCGCCTACGACGCCCGGATCAAAGACGGCGTCACCATCGCGCACACGATGCTGACGGCGTTGGCGAAGGAGAGGGACTCCGGGAAGCTTCCCGACGGGGAGGCGAGGAGGCTCGGGGCCAACCTTCTGAGGGGGCTCAACTACGGGAAGGACGGGTACTTCTTCGCCGACACCTACGAGGGAGTTAACGTGGTCCTCCTGGGGGGGGCCGCCGAGGGGAAACCCCGGTGGGACTTCCAGGATACCCAGGGAAAATACGTGATCCGCGAAATGAACGCCGAAGGCCGAAAGCCCGGGGGTGGATTCCTGAACTACTACTTTCCCCGAAAGGGCGAGACCAAGGCGGCCCCCAAGAGGGCCTACGCCCTCGCCTTCGAGCCCTTCGGGTGGATCCTCGGAACGGGGAACTACATCGACGACATCGACCAGGCGGTGGCCCAGTACCGCGCCACGGCCCTGAAAAAGCTTTCCGAAGACATCGCCCTCCTCTTAGGCATCCTCGTCCTGGGAACCGTCCTGACAGCCTTGGTGGGCGCCAGCCTGGGCCGCCTGATCGGACGGCCCGTGGCCGAGATGAGCCGGGCCCTCCAGCAACTGGCCGAGGGGGACGCCGACCTGACGGCCAGGCTGCCCATCCGGACCAAGGACGAGGTCGGTCAGCTGGCCCAGGCCTTCAACGCCTTTGCCTCGAACCTGC
>JAHFSN010000190.1 GCA_023265735.1 Spirochaetaceae bacterium
ATCTTCCCCGTCGACCTCGAACCCGGCCAGGCGTCGGCGGTGTATCTGCGGCTCGACAGCGCCGACCGGATGGAGGTGCCCCTCCGCCTCTGGAAGCCCGACGATTTTGTCGACGCCAACAACGTCGAGCTCCTGATGATGGGGCTGTACTTCGGCTTCCTCATCGTGATCGCCCTGTACAACCTGTTCATGTTCCTGGTCCTGAGGTTTCCGGCGTTCCTGGCGTACGTGGTCTACATCCTGCTGGTGGGGCTCTTCTCGGCCACCCAAATCGGCCTGGCGTACCAGTTCCTCTGGCCTCCCTCCTGGGACAACCACTACGTGCCCCAGAACCTGTCGCTGATCATGGTGTCCCTCACCATCTTCCTCACCACGTTCTTTGGGGATTCGCCCACCCGACGGAGGTTCTCCCAGGTCTTCCTGGCGGCCGAAGGGCTGTTTGGCGTGTTCTTCGTGGCGTCCTTCTTTCTGGACTACCCCGTGGCCATCCAGCTGGTGGTGGTCTCGTCCCTGGGCTGGTCGGTGTTCCTCATCTTTGTGGGAGTGCTGGAGACCTGGCGGGGGTCCCGCCCAGCCCGGTACATGCTCATCGCGTTCTTGTTTCCCCTGGTGGGCGGCTTCGTCTACTGGCTCAAGGTCACGGGGTTCATCCCCGACGGCCTGTTCTCCAACTACGCCCTCCAGATCAGCTCGGCCATCGAGATCAACCTGCTGTCCATGGGCATCGGGGCCCGGGTCCTTCAGGAGAACGAGGAGGTGAACGCCGAGCTCACCAAGACCCAGGAGGCCACCATCCTGGCCCTGGCGTACCAGGCCGAGCTGAGGGACCAGCAGACCGGTGACCACCTGGCCCGGACCGCCCAGTACGTGTCGCTGGTGGTCCGGGGTCTGCGCCGGAACCGTTCCCTGACCCGATATCTTACCTCCGACTACGAGGCCGACTTGGTCCGGTCGGCGCCGCTCCACGACATCGGGAAGGTCGGCGTCCCCGACGCCATCCTCCTCAAACCCGGCAAGCTCGACGCCGCCGAGTTCGAGATCATGAAGCAGCACTGCGAAAACGGCGCCCGAACCCTCGAGCTGGCCCGGGCAAAGCTGGGGTTCCGATCCTTCCTCGACCTGGCCATCGAACTTATCCTGGGGCACCACGAAAAGTGGGACGGCAGCGGCTATCCCCAGGGTCTGCACGGCGAGCAGATCCCCCTGTCGGCCCGAATCATGGCCTTGGCCGATGTCTACGACGCCCTCACCCAACAGCGAAGTTACAAGCCCGCCTTCTCTCACGAGGTGGCCAAGGCCACCATCCTCGAAGGCCGGGGCCGCCATTTCGATCCCCAAGTGGTCGACGCGTTCCTGGCCGAGGAGGAGCAGTTTCGAGCCATTTCGGGGGCGGAAGGGACCCCAGGCCGCCCAGGGTGAGCCGGCCTGAAGGGGGGGACCCCAAAAGAGATTGTGGGAATGCGAAATCGGGACTAGTGTCTGAAACGGCCCCGTGGTCCGGTGGCCGGCATAAGGAGAGTGAGATTCATGCCGAAATTCGCGTCTATCCTTCTCACCTTCGTCTTGGTGGCCTCTGCGGCGTCCAGCCAGCCGATCACCAACAGCGGCCCTTCCTTTCCCCAAATCGAACGAGTCAACAAAATCGTTCAGGCGTTTCAGGCTAAATACCAGATTCCGGGAATTTCCCTGGCCATTTCCCACAACAACAAGCTCGTCTATGCGGTGGCCAGCGGCTATTCCGACAAGGAGGCCGAAAAGCCCCTGTCCCTGGACGACCGAATGCGCATTGCCTCGTGTACCAAACCCCTCACATCGATCGCCATCTTGCTCCTGTCGGAACGGAAGCAGCTTCGCCTGTCTGACCCGGTGTTTGGTCCCCAATCCTTGCTGGGACCCGAGTATAGAGAGCCCAGCTTCGAAGGCGCCAAAGTGCGTCTGACCGTCGAACAACTTCTCTCGCATACGGGGGGAGGGTGGGGGAACGAAAGGGACGACCCGATGTTCGTGTATACGGGTCTGGACGGCAAGGATCTGATCAACAAGGTGCTCGACCAGCGGAGCCTGGAATACAAGCCCGGCACGAAATACCTGTACTCGAACTTCGGCTATTCCATTTTGGGCCGAGTGATCGAGAAGGTCAGCGGTGTTTCGTATGAGGAGTTCGTGAAGTCCAACGTCCTGGAGCCCCTGGGCATCCATGGTATGCGTATTGGGGCTCCGAACAGCGCGGCCGACGAGGTAAAATACTATTCCAATGAGGGATTTGATCCGACTCGGCTCAGCCCGGCGCACATGGACTCCCACGGCGGCTGGATCGCCAACCCCATCGAACTGCTGAAAGTCCTCTCCGCCATCGACCGCTTCCCCAACGGGAAACCGCTTCTCCAAGGCTCCACCATCGCCGTCATGACCAAGCCGCCCCTCTCGTCGAGCAACTATGCCCTGGGCCTCAGCGTCAACAGAAGCAACAATTGGTGGCACACCGGCAGTCTCCCCGGCACGTCGTCGGAGATCGGGCGCACAGCGAGCGGATTTTGCTGGGCCATCCTGGTCAACACCCGACCCGGGAGCGCGAGATCCGCGGAATTCGGCCGAGACCTCGACCAGCTCTTCTGGAACATCCACGAAAGCGTGAGGCAGTGGCCCGAAGGGGAACCTCTCCTCCCTTGAATCCGAGGCTGGACCACTGTCCTAAGGCCGGGGCGTCTTGTCCGTCGACGGGATCACCGCCTTGAGCCGGGCCACCAATTCGGCGACCTTGGTCCGGGCCCGCCGGACAAACCAGCGGAACCCGACGCGGGCCAAGACCCAAAAACCTCCCAGGCCAAGAAGCGCTCCGGCCGAGGCCGCCAGCAGACCCAGGGGAAGGGTCACGTGGGCCAAGCCGACCACGAGCAGGGCGAAGAAGGCCACCTTCAGACCCAGTACGGCGCCCAGGCCCCCCGACACCAGGAACAGGCCCGCCGCCGTGGACCTCAGGTCGGCCCGGGCCCGGATCTCGGTGCCCTGGGCGCCGTCCTTCACCTGCACCGTCAGGGGAAACCCGTCGAGCATCGATTCCACCACGCCGCGCTTCCATTGAAGTGACCCGTCGGACGCCACCCTCGACTCCGACCGCGCCGTCAGCGAGGGAAGGGACTGCCTGAGCTGGTCCAGCCCCTCGGCGGTCAGGTGTTCGGGGACGAGGTCCTGGGTCTCCAGCGAGGTCTCGGCCCCCAGCCAAAACCGGGCGGGGGTCCTGCTCTGGGCCTCCCGCAGCTGCTCCACCGCCTGGCGGACGTGGTCCACGGAAATGCCCGTCTCCCGGGCGATGGCCTCGATATCCGAAAGCCGCAGACCTTCGGGCGACGCCCCCGGGTTCTTCCGCTCCAGGTCGAGGGCGGTCTTCACAATGAGGGCGAATTCGCGGTCGGAGTAGCGCTTCTCGTGGTCGGCCATGGGACCATGCTCCTTGAGAACTCCGAGGAATGTCAAGGATGAGGAGTTGATCAACCCTCGACCTCGGTGTAGCCTCCCCAGGGACAGAGTCGAGGCCCAACCCATGACCGACGAGACCAACCGATTCCCCGCCTTTCCGCCGCTTTCCGAGCATCGGGAGGCCACCATCGAGGCCCTGCAGGAGGCCTTCTCCTCTGGCCACCTGACCCTCGATGCCTACGAGGCTCGCGTCACGGCCGCCGAACACGCTCTCACCGGCGCCGACCTCGAAGGACTCTTGGCCGACCTGCCCCAGAGCGCGCTGCCGGCCGTGTCCGACGCCGAGTCCGTTCAATGCCG
Source organism: Spirochaetaceae bacterium (assembly GCA_023265735.1). GTDB lineage: Bacteria > Spirochaetota > Spirochaetia > JABEVK01 > JABEVK01 > JAIFLN01. The sequence goes on from JAHFSN010000190.1 coordinate 3,778, forward strand.
CATGGCCACCAAGCAGCTGTCGGGTGCGGTGCTGAGGACCAGGCGCCTCGATATCGAGTCGTCGATGTCCACCCTGACCATCGACTACCTCAAGGACGAGCCCATCCGGGGAACCCAGCACATCGAAGTCGACCTGAACATGTCCACCCTGGTCCTCCGTCTGCCCGACGATGTGGTGGTGGAAAATCGCGTACAAGAGAGCATGTCCACCTTCAAGGAGTACCGGAACAAGTACTACGACCCCACCAAACCGAGGACGACGTTGATCATCACCGGGTCGTCCCGCATGTCGACCATCACGGTGAAACGGAAGAGGTACTGGTTTTTCTCGAAGAAGAAATGACAAGATTGTCCCAGGACAGGGGAGGGAACATGGCGAAGGTTACCGGAATCGGCGGAGTCTTTTTCAAGAGCAAGGGAGACGGCGCGGCCCTGGCCGCGTGGTACCAAAAACACCTGGGTCTGGCCCTCGAGGACTTTGGCGGCGCCATCCTGCGGTGGCCCCAGGACAAGGGCACCGACCACGGACTGACCGTGTGGTCGGTGGCGGACCACGACAGTGCCTGGTTCAGCCCCAGCACGTCGCCGTTCATGATCAACTACCGGGTCGACAACCTGGGCGAGATGCTCGACCAGCTGAGGGCCGGCGGGGTCGCCATCCTGCAGGGGCCCGAGTCCCACGAGAACGGCAAGTTCGCGTGGATCCTCGACCCCGACGGCAACAAGGTCGAGCTGTGGGAACCCATGGCCTGGGACGAGAAGAACAAGGGGAACTGAGGCCCCGGTCACTCGCCCAAGAAGTCCTGCAGGTCGCCCAGTTTCTTCTCCCACTGCCCGGACACCAGTTCGAGGTACTGGGTCATGGTCTCGATGGGGGTGGCGTCAAACTCGAAGAGCGTCTCCCGGCCCTTGCGGGCGCTCTTGACCAGGCCCACGTTCTCGAGGACCTGCAGGTGCTTGGTCACGGCCTGGCGGGTCAGCGACGTCCCTTCGGCCAGCTGGGAGATGGACTGTCTTGTGACCCGGCACAACCGGGCAATCAAAGACAGGCGGGTCTCGTCCCCCAGGGCCGCAAAGAGTGGCGCCTGAAGGAAGAAGCCCTGGGGGAGAACGCTATCCGACATACTTGGCGATGGCCTCCATCTGCCCGATCCAGCCTTCCTCGTCCATCCGAAAGGCCTCCAGACGCCGGTTGGCGGGCAGCTTGTCAAACCCCGACTCGGTGACCACCAGATGGGTCCCCGTCCCCTTGGCTTCGAGGACGAACTCGACGAGGGTCGGGGTCTCCTTCGAGTAGTCGACGGTGGGCTCGATGGCGTAGGGGTGCCAGGTGAAGGCGAAGCGTTTTTCCGTCTCCATGGCC
>JAHFSN010000191.1 GCA_023265735.1 Spirochaetaceae bacterium
TCGACGCGGCGTCGGTGTTCCGGGCCGAGGACCGCCGCCGGGACCTGGCCCGGGTCATCGCGGGCCTGTGGACGGGGTGCGACGCCCTGCTGGTCCCCACGGCCCCCCGGGTCTACCGCATCGATGAGGTGCTGGCCGATCCCCTGGTCACCAACTCGAACCTGGGCACCTGGACGAACTTCGTGAACCTGGCCGACCTGTGCGCCCTGGCGGTCCCGGCAGGAACCCGGGCCGACGGCCTGCCCTTCGGGGTGACCCTGATCGGCGGGGCCTGGGAGGACGAGGCCCTGGTGGTGCTGGGCCGGGAGTGGGAGAGGAACGCAGCCGAGGTTCAGGTAGCGGTGGTGGGGGCCCACTTGTCGGGTCTGCCCCTGAACCGCCTGCTCACCACCCGGGGCGGTCGCCTGGTCCGCAGCGGCCAGACGGCGCCGCACTACAAGCTGTTCGCCCTGGAAGACCAAACGCCGCCCAAGCCGGGGTTGGTGAAGGCCCCCGAGGGTGGCGGGAGCATTGCCCTGGAGGTGTGGTCGCTCCCCCGGGCCCGATACGGGGAGTTCGTGGCAGAGATTCCGCCGCCGCTGGGGATAGGCACCATCGACCTGGACGACGGGAGCCGGGTGCAGGGGTTCCTGTGCGAGCCGTGGGCGACTGTGGGGAAGAGGAAGATTACGAGCTTTGGGGGGTGGAAGGCTTGGATCAGCTCGAAAAGGTAGGAGGAAGACGTTCGCGCGGTGACGCGGAGGGGGCGGAGGCGCGGGGGCGGGACGTCCGGTGGACGTCCCGCAACGGTGGTCAGGGGGCTACGGCACCCCGGTGGCCAAAGGCCAGACCGCCGTGGTTGTGGCTTTTGGCGGGGAAGAGGAAGGCCAGGAAGAAGAATTGAACCGCCCGCTTCGCTTGAGGACGCAGAGGAAAAGACGTCCTGGTCGGATCGAGGGACGGTGTGACTCCTAGGCGTACGTCAGGAGGCCTGTGGTCTCCTTCATGAGCTGGAAGTGCTTGTCAAAGGTGAGAATCGGAAGGGCATTTTGAAGGGCATTCTGGGCGAGGATAAGGTCGGGGATTCCGACCTTGTTGATTCCCGCCTTGAGGTTCATAACTTGCATTTCAATGATTTGCGGCCAGACGATTTTTAGTTCGAGCCTCTCGATGGCCTGGAGCATGTCGATGATGGCGTCTTCCCTCCGATGCTTCAGAGAAGGGACGAGTTCGGTGAGGATCAGCTCGTTGACACAGACCCGGTTGGCGTCGAGGAGCGGAAACAGCACCTGGGCCGGTGCCTCTCCTCGAAAGAAGGAGATCCACACGGAGGTGTCGACGAGGACTTTGATCATCGGCTTCGCAACGCGTCGAGGTCGACATCGAGGTCGACCTTTCCGAAGAAGTCCTTGAGACCCTTGGTCTTCTCGCGCTGAATGAGATTCTGCAGGGCAAGTTTAATGACGTCCGTCTTGGTTTTGGCCTGGGTCAGAGTCATGGCTTCGTCCATCAAGGCCTCGGGAAGATCGAGTGTGGTTCTCATGGGCTTCCTCCTATGCATAAACCATACGGCTCGGTGTATGCATCGTCAAGGTCGGAGGCGTGGCGTGAGAGGACAAGAAGGTCTCGCGCAGAGGCGCCCAGAGCCCCTCACTTCAAGACGTTGGTGGCTTGGTTGTAGGCATAGAAGACCACGGCACTCGCCAGGAGCGCTGCCACGGCCATGGTCTTCTTCGGAATGTCTCCCTTTATGACCACGGTTCCTGCGACGATGTCGTGGACGGCTCGGCGCTGCCGACTGAACGCAGCGGTCACGAGCTCGGACCAAAAAATGACGTCCCCCAGAACCGTCCAAATGTCGATGAACAGATCGTGGCGTTTTCCCACAACGAATGAGTCGATCTCGGCAAAGCGGCCTTCGACCGCAAAGACAACCATCAGCGCCAGGAGGGAGACCAGGCTCACCGCGTTGAGAGCCTCCCGCAGGAAGGCCCGCTTTGGGGTGAGGGGGGTCTGTTCGTTTTGGTGGGTCACGACCTTCATTCCCCAAAGGAACTTGCCCACGGTGGTGCCGAACCGGGAAACACAGAAGACGTTGTAGGTCACCGAGGTTAGCTGAAAGAAGGCCATGAGGAGGACCTGTTTGGCCGGCAGCGAAAAGACCATCTCGACGATGATGAACACCATGGCGGGGACGGTGAGAAGGGCCACATCGATGAATCCCGAGGCCATTCTTCGCAGCAGGGTTCGATACGGAGACGCTTCCTGGAGGGCCTGAATCCGTTCCGCTCGTTTCTTGAGAGACTTGAATGTTTCCACGTTCACCTCAGTTGTACGGTCCTAGGGACGCGTCTGGTTGCCCTTGAATCCCTGCCATCGATTCCCGGAGTGTATCTCACGGCGCGTGGCCTTTCTATTGCTCCCCCGGAACGCCGGAAGCTGGGGATTGCCTGCTTTGGGGAGCGGAGGGCGTCGATCGGATGGTTGCGCTCAGAGGCGTATAGCCACCGACTAGAAGGCGAGACTCACGACATACGTCAGATTGAAAACTATGTTAGGTGCCGGTCACATCTCGCTTCAGGAATTTTTCAAGGTCCTCTAGATATCGCCGGTTGTCGATAGAGAACAGATATGCGATTGTTATCGAGTTTTCGAGTAGATCGGTCTTGTAGGTTATGGTGGATGTGAACTCTTTGGAACCTTTGTTGACCACTTTAAAGTCAAGCTTGACGTTTGAGACGTCTGGATAAGTGACTCTGTAGTCGTAAAACAGTTTTCGTCTCTCGCCGTTAAATTCAACCTCAAATCCATACTGTTCTACAAATCGTTTCAAAACGTCCATTCCGCTAACTGCTATTTCGTGTGAAAAGAATCTCCAAGCATTGTGAACTATGATTGCGTCATTCTGACGCTGAACTATGATCATCAATTGTGAAACGTCGTTATTTAGCGTGATGTTCTTGAGAAACAACGAATAGCTGACTTCATTCCCAATTTTGAAGTCTTCTACAATGTCAGGACGTGATAGAGCGTCTTCAACATGCGTTTTCCTGACTCCGAACCTCGCGATACTGGTGCTGAAGTCTTCCTTGTACACTGGTCGATAGAGAGCCGTTGACAAGATTGCCTTCTGACCAATTTCTTGCCTGAGCCTGGAGTTGTCTCTACTTTGAGTTGTAAGTTGGCTTATGCTTTCAGAAAGCGCATCGAAGTACCGATGGCGTTGCTCGGTTTCGCTTAGTTTCCCGCGCAGGCCCGAAACAACTTCGGTAACAATTGACTGTTTAAGGGCCAGTAACTCCGGAGAGACTAGTTTGTTCTCGAGAGGGCTGGGAAGTTCCAGCGCAATTAGGTCGGAGAGCAACTTGAGCGACTCGTCTTTGGTTTTTGCCTTGAGTGCTTTGAACATACTATCCTCTCATGTCGATGATGTCAAAATCACTTGAAGTTAGGTCTTTTATGATAAACTCTGGACCAAGACTCGCTCGCTGTGCCATTGGAACTGTGTGGACGCGGGCCGGGTCGATCGTGTTCGGAATCAAGTATATTATCGGTCTCCACATTTCAAAATCTGCACTGTCTACGGTGAATATAACGTCGTCACGCTGCTGAGGTGTTATCTCTCCGGCGGCGCACTTGTCGACGGCGATTTTTTTGAGCGACAACTTCTGTTCGTTGATCTTGTATGAATGCCTGTCTCGTTTGGTGACGGCGATCTGAAGGTCCTTAAATACGTCAACTGGATTAGACGATGGTGCGACTAGTGACGCAGGGGTGTGAGCTCCGGCCTGACTATTGTCAAAGGACTCACTTGCCCAAACGTAGTGGATGTCATTGAAGTAGTTCCTCTGTAGATAGAACTTCATATAGGGAACCGTGGAGTAATAGATTCTTGCCATCGTCTAGTTCCTTCTCCTTTCAATTCTGCGCGCCGAAGGCGTCCACCTAACTATGAATTCGGCTCTTCATCCTAACACGCCACCCCATTCCAACACTGCGGGAGCGATTGCTCACGGCCCACAGTCATCACGCTACACCCACTCCGTCCGCCTGTCCAATCCCTCCACCTCAAACCCTTCCTACCATTCTTCCTTTGCGTTCTCTGCGCCTTGAGCGAAGCGGGCGGTAAATTTCTTCATCGGGTGCCCCAAACCGAAGGGCGCGTCGATGCCGTGCCCTTCCTCCGCCCTCTCTCATCCTGTGAATCCTGAAAATCCTGTCCATCCTGTCACATTTGTTCGTCTTCCTCAGATCCGGTCAATCCGGCCCATCCGGTTATCCGGTCTCGTCTTCTCCGGGATTTTTCCTCTCCAACTAGCAATTTCCCTGTCCCAGGAGCAATTTCCTCCTCCGAGGCAGGACGTTCCTTCCGGCCGAAGGAAAGTTTCCTGTCCCGGATGGAAAGTTCCTAGTCGGACAAGGAAAGTTTCCTCTCCGAGGTCCCGCGTTCTCCCTCGAAGAAGCAATTTTCCTAGGCGGACAGGGAATGTTTCCTGTTGGAGAAGCAAAGTTCCCCCTCCAACAGGAAACGTCCTCCCTCAGAGGACCAATTTGCTACTTGGCCGCCGAACGGGCCGACGTCCGCCCGGGGAACCGCGCGGAAAGATCGTTGTAGACCGCCTCGGCGTTGGGCAACTTGCCCTTCGCCGCCAGCTTGGCGTTGCCGTAGAGCATGAGCGTCCCCACGTACGCCTCACTGCCGGCGGCCGTCAGGGTGTCCTCCACCGCCTGGACCAGGGGAGTCAGTTCCTGGCTGTAGCCGCGCAGCAGTTCCACCGTCTGCACGTCGTTGACCAGGGCCGGCACGTCGAGGAACGCCGGCGCCAGGTCGGCGTATCGCACCGCGTACTCGCTGCCCTTCACCACGAAGGCCATCGACTTCTCGCCCATCTTGGGGAGCTCAATCCGCTCCTGCGGCGTGAGCACCTGCAGGTGCGGCATGAGTTTGGATCGCAGGACGGCAAATGCCTCCTGGATCGCCTTTTGATCTGCCTCGGGGATGTTCACCGAGACTTGGTTCGGTTGAGCCATGGGGCCCTCCTCAAAAAACAGGATGTTCGTAGGGTAAATCGAGAAGGATGGGGTGTAAATGGAACTATGTAGTCAGTGAATGGGAGGGAAAGACGACC
>JAHFSN010000008.1 GCA_023265735.1 Spirochaetaceae bacterium
CGGGTACCATCGGGTGACCACGGCCGATATCTCCCGGGAGGCGGGCATCTCCCAGCCCTACATCTACAGGTTCTACACCAGCAAGGAAGAACTGTTTCTGGCCGCGGTCGACCGGGTGTACGGGCGCGTCGGGGATGTCTTCCGGTCCGTCGCCGACGGTGAGGATTTCGAACTTCGGCTCGGTCGGAAGTACGAGGAGCTTATGGTGAACTTTCCACGGGAGGTGATCCTCCAGGTGCAGACCTGGGGAATCCGCGAAGACGCGTTCAGGGCCAAGATCGCCGCGCTGGCCGTGGGCCTCATCGACTTTGTCGAGGTTGCCTTCGAACGCCATGGTATTGCCGACGCCCGGACCAAGGCCGAGGACTTCCTGGCCCGGGGCCTGCTCTGCAATCTGTCCTTTGTCCTCGACGCCCCCCAGCTGTTCCGGTCCCGGCTAGGCTAGGGCACGGGTTTTTTTTGAATCATTTATATTATTGATCAATCAATAGGAGGTTGAAATGCGTGTTTTAATTTTGGGAGGAACGGGGGGAAGCGGCCAAGCTTGCGCCCTGGAGTTCCTCCGGCAAGGCCACCAAGTCGTTCTGCTGGGCCGGGACCAGGCGAAACTCGACGCCGTCGTCGACCAGGCGGGCTTTCCCGAGGGAATCACCACGGTGGTGGGCGACGCTTCCAGGGTGGAATCCTTGGTCCCCGCTTTTGAAGCGGCGGAGGTGGTGATCCAGGCGGCCAATCCCGGCTACCTGGGCATCGTCGAAAAGCTGCCGCCCCTGATCGACGCGGTCTTGGAGGCCGCGGAGCGCACGTCGAAGCCTGTCGTCTTCATCGAGGGAACCTACACCTACGGGAAAAACCCCGGCAGGCCCGTCCGGGAGGACGACGAGCCACGTCCCGTGTCCCGGAAGGGATCCGTCAAACAGGCCTGCGCCGAAAAGATCTTCGACCCGCGGTGGAAGCGTCTCAAGGCCATGGTCGTCCGGCTGCCTGACTACTACGGTCCCACCAGCCAGCTGGCCTACCTCGACACCACCCTAGAGGCCCTGGCCAACCGGAAGTTTGGGGTCTTCATCGGAGACACCCGTCCCCAGCGGGAGTACATCTATTTGCCCGACGCGGCCGAGCGCATCGTCAAGCTCGCCACCGACCCCCAGGCCTTTGGCCAAACCTGGAACCTCTCGGGCGTCACTCTTTCGGGAAAAACGATCATCGAACTTTGCCAACAACATCTGGGTTATCGCACCTGGGTCTGGTCCCTGGGTCCGTGGAGCATCCACGCCATCGGATGGTTTGATCCGTTCTTCCGAGAACTTTCGGAAATGACCTACCTGCTCAGCGACCCCTTGGTCCTCGACGGCGGCAAGTACAGCCACCGGTACGGCGAGCCAAAAATTGCCGACCCTGCCATCGGCTTGGCCCGAACCTTGGATGCCATCAGCTCGAGACGCAGAAGCGGTTAAGCAGTCGGATCAGGTCTTCAGTGCGGTAGGGCTTCCGGATGCTCGACGTGAAGCCGTAACGCGTGGGTTCGGCCATGACGGGATCGTCGGAGAACCCGCTCGAGGCGAAGATGGGGAGGTTGTCGTGGTCGGCACGGATGGCGGCGATGACTTCTCTTCCGCCCAAGCCGCCGGGAATCGTCAGGTCCATGAAGGCGGCCTTCAGGGGCCCCTTCGCCAGGGCCTGGGGGAGAGCCTCGTCGATCAGAGCCTGGCCGTTGGCGGCCCCCACCACCTCGTAGCCGAGGGACTTCAGTTCCTCCGACAGAATTTCCAGGAGGAAAGCCTCGTCGTCCATGATCAGAATGACACCCGAACCCCGGTGGCGGAGGGGGACAGAGGCTTTAGCCGCGAACGAGGTCCCCTCCAAAGCGGGGAGGACGATCCGAAAGGTCGTTCCCCTTCCGAGGGTGGACTGGAAGTCGAGAATTCCCCCGTGCTTGTGGACGATGGAGTTGCAGGTGGCGAGACCCAGGCCGTGGCCCGCGGCCTTGGTGGTGAAGAACGGATCGAAGACCTTAGGCTGCTGTTCCAGGGAAATTCCCACGCCCTCGTCCGTCAAAGTGATACAGACCAGACGTCCGCCCAGAGATATCCCGTGGGACGGGTCCGGCCCTTGCAGGTTGCGTGCGGCCACCTGCAGCCTTCCTCCGTGGGGCATGGCCTGCCGGGCGTTGATGATGAGGTTGTCGAACACCTGCCCCATCTGGTTTTCGTCGACGTCGCACATGGACAGGTCGGGGGGCAGGTCCAACTCAAGCCTCACGTTGGAACCGGCGCCAGCGAAGGCGGCGGAGGCCCGGATCAGGGGAATGAGGTCGGTGGGCTTCTTCGTCGGCGCCCCTCCCTTGGAGAACGTGAGGAGCTGGTGGGAAAGGCTCTTGGCCCGGGCGAACACCGATTGCGCCTTGTCGAGGTATTGACTGGCCTTGGGGCCTACGTCGGACTTGCGGGCCAGTTCGATGAATCCAAAGATTCCGGCCAGTAGGTTGTTGAAATCGTGGGCGATTCCCCCGGCCAAGACCCCCAGGGCGTCGAGCTTGTCTGTCCGTTGAATGGTTTCCAGCATCTGCTCCCGCTCGGTCACATCCCGAAAGGTCCGGACCGTCCCCAAGACCTGTCCCCCGGCAGCCAAAATGGGGGCCTGGGACTCGGCAATGGTGTGGCGAGACCCGTTCCGGGAGACGAGAAACACGTGGGACGTGTCGACAGAGGTCTCGACCGCACCCTCCCGGCCCTCCACGACAAAGACCTCGCTAACGGGTCGGCCGGCGGCCTCGGACTGACCCCAGCCGCACAGCCTCTCGGCCACCGGGTTCATCAGCTGAACCTTTTCTTCCACATCGGAGGTGATGACGCCGTCGGCGATGCTCGCCAGGGTCACCGCCAGGCGTTCCTTCTCTTCGAGGAGGCTGTGAGTTTGCCGCTTGACCACACGGTTTAAGGAGAGGTTCCAGGCCACGAGCAGGAGTCCGAAGAAAATGAGGGCCCCGAGACTCCCCCAAATCCACAGGGGAAGCACGTTCGGGTCGGGGGGCTGGGTCCATTTCTTGTACGCTAGGCTGTACGCGGACGTCGGATCGGTCCTCATCGTCCCCATTTCCCGGTTGATGACGGCCAGCAGGTCCTGGCCCTGCCCCTTCGGAGTCGCGAAGACGAGGGCGATGGGCGAAAAGCTGATGGGTGTGAGGACCACGGGATAGGACCGGGATAGGTAGGTGCCCAGGGAGTAAATGCAGACTCCGGCGTCGACCTGACCGGATACAATCGCCGCCATGACGGCCTGATTGTCGGCCTTGAGGACGATTTCGCACTGGATTCCAAAGGTCGTCAGATTCGACCGGAAGGCCTCGGTGAAGACGCTCTTGTCCAGCGCCGCGACCTTCTTGCCCTTGAGGTCAAACACCGTGTGGACGATGGCCCGGGAGTTGGTGAACAGCACACCGCTGTCGATGAAGACGGGGTCCCGGCTGAAGTCGTAGACAGACTCCCTTTCCTTGGTGAACCCAATGGAGGGAAGGAGATCAATCGTCCCCCGTTGCAAGGCCTTCAATTGGTCCGCCCAGCCCCCCTCGACGTACTGGACCTTCTAGCCCCCCGCCCTGGCAAACTCCTCGACCAGGTCGACAAAGAGTCCCTGGGGCTGGCCGTGGTCGATCAGAACCAAGGGAGGGGCCGAAAAGACTCCCACTCTCACAATCCTTTCGGCGAAAACCGGTCCCTGGGTCCAGCCAACGAGAAGGAGGAGAAGGAACCGTGCCGGCCATCGACGGGTCATAAGGAAAGCTTAGATGAGGGACGTTTGAGAATACAAGGGCGATTGCAAACGGTCGGGAGTGGCCCCCGCAGAAACCTCAGGAGGGACGTTTTCCGCCCATTGACGAGTTCATTCGCATTAGAGGAGACTGAACTGACATTCCAGTAGACAAACTTGTTTGGAATACGGTAATTTTGAGCTATTTAGAAAAGGATGGTGGAGTTGTGGTTACCCCGTTACCGTTCTTGGAAACGTTGCTGTTCACTTCCTACCCTTCCCTCAGAAAACTCGGACAGAAGTACCCCCTTGCCACCGGATCTCATCCCCTCGTTTGCCATCCTTCTGCCGGGTCCCCCCGCCCCCGTCCGATCCCTCGGTCCAAGGTTCTCATCGGACCTAAAAGGAGATTCTCATGCCTCTGATCCTCCGATCTAGCCTGTTCCTTCTCCTGCTTCTGGCGGGGGGAAGTTTCCTGGGTGCGCAGAATCTTCCCGCCCAGGCTTTTTCGTTCCGTTGGAAGGCAGTGGACGGTGCGGGCGGCTATTTGGCCGAGGTGAAAGGTCCCTCGGGCTCCCTCGTGGAGTCCCAGCAGGTGGGACCCGATGAGAACTCCATGACGCTGAAACTGATCCCTGGCCCGTACAGCTTGCGGCTCACGACTCTCAACCGGTTCCTGACGGCCGAGTCGTCCACGGATTGGGTCCCCATCCACGTTGCGGCGCCGTCGGCGCCCGAGGTCGGTGATTTCGCCGCCCAGACTCTCCGTCCCGGACAACCCGGCACGGTGAAGGTCCCGGCCAAGGGTCTGGCCGTGGATGCCACGGCGGCGCTCCAGTCGCCGACGGGGACGGTCATCCCCCTCGCCGCCGCGGACCCGTCGGACGGCATCCTCACCCTGACCCTTCCCCCCCTGACCGCCCGAGGCAACTACACCCTGATCCTGACCAACCCGCCGAAACTGACCACCACGGTCACCGGCAAGCTTTCTGTTCACTACGCGGCGCCCGTGATCTCCGAGTTGACTCCTACCGGGCTGGAGACCAAGGACGCAGGGCAACAGGTCGACATCAAGGGCAGTGGGTTCTCCCCGGAAACGGTGGTAACCCTGAAGGCGGGACCCACAGGGTCGGCACTTTCGCTCCTCGTGGCCAACGCGAATTCGTCGGTTCTGACGGCTGTGATTCCCCCCGGGCTTCCTCCCGGGGACTACCTCCTCTCGGTGGCCAATGCCCGGGACGAAGAAGCGGTACCCGCCGGGACTCTCACCCTGAAGGCACCGCCTCCGCCGCCCGTGGTCGAAGTCCTCCCTCCGCCGGAGCCGGAACCTAAGGGCCCTCCGGGGGACCCCAAGGTGGCGGTCTCGACCTTCGCCGTTTCGGATAGGGGCGAGTTCTCGGGTCCCCTGGGAATTGCCCACAAGAACTCGGGCTCGATCTTCGTCTCCGACACCAACGGGAACATCATCCGAGCCGTTTATCCCAACGGCGAGATCACGAAGGTCGCCGGTTCGGGGCAACCCGGTGCGTCCAACGGCAAGGGGGGAGACAGCGCGCAGTTCAAGCGGCCCACCGGTCTGGCGGTCGATTCCCATGACAACGTCTTGGTGGCCGACAGCGGAAATGGCCTGCTCCGCAAGATCACCCCCGAGGGCGAGGTCTCGAACGTCGTCGAAATTCCCAATCCGTCGCGAACCTTTGGTCCCCAAGGCCTGGCCATCGACGCGGTCGACAACCTCTACATCGCCGACTCGGCGAACAATGTGATCCTCACCGTGACCGCCGCTGGCAAGATCTCGGTCCTGGCGGGTACGGGCAAACTGGGGGCCCAGAACGGGCCTCTGAACAAGGCTTCGTTCTCCGGTCCCCAGGGCATCGCCGTCAATGCATCGGGCATTATTTTCGTGGCGGATACGGGCAACAACCTGATCCGCCGGATTACGCCCGACGGCTTGGTTTCCACCCTGGCAGGGTCGGGAGACGAGGGGACGAACGACGGCAAGGGCGAAGCCGCGCAGTTCAATCAGCCCACGGGCATCGTGGTGGCGCCGGGCAATGTCCTGTACGTGTCCGAGGGCTTCGGACAGCGAGTTCGGAGAGTCGCCTCCGACGGAACCGTGACCACCGTCGCGGGTTCGGGGCGGTCTGGCTCGGCCGACGGCCCCGGCGACAAGGCTTCGTTCCGATTCCCCGGCGCCCTGACCCTGGCCGACGACGGCGCCCTGCTGCTGGTCGACTCCAGGAACAACAGCGTTCGCAAGGTCGTCCTGCCCACCGAAACCGCGGCCGAATCTCAGTTCGCCGTTTCCACCTGGGCCGGAAACGGAGTGGCCACCTTTAAAAACTCCTACGGCCCCCTGGCGGGCTTCAACGGGCCGAATGGTTTGGCCCTCGATGAGGCGGGCACCCTCTACGTCGCTGACACCGGTAACCACAGCATCCGGAAGGTAACCGCCGACGGAACGGTGACCACCCTCTCGGGTACCGGAAAGCCCGGGTCGTCCAATGGCAGCATCTTCTTCTGGGACCAGCCCAGCTACAACCGGCCGACGGGACTCGCGGTGGGGCCCGATGGAAGCGTCTACGTGGCCGACGCGGGGAACAACCTCATCCGCAAGATCACACCCAAGGGAGAAGCGAGCACCTTCGCCGGTAACGGAAAGTACTGGTACGCGAACGGCCAAGGCGACAAGGCCTCATTTGCCGGGCCGTCCGCCATGACCGTCGATCCTTACGGAAGCGTATACGTCGTGGAAGATGGCGGCTCCGGCCGCATTCGAAAAATCACCCCCGAGGGTGTCGTCACTTCCGTGGTCGCCACGTGGGCCCCGGAGACGATCAAACTGGTGAACCCGAAGACCGACTTCTCACCGGGCGGCCTTGTGGCCGACGGCGCGGGAAACCTGTACGTATCGACGAAAGTCTCGCCCCGCCTTCTGAAGATCACCCCCGACGGACAAATCCACATCCTGGCGGGCTCAGGAACGCCGGGCGGCCAGGACGGTAAGGGAACCCAGGCGTCCTTCCAGGCGTCAGGGGCCCTAGCCCTGGATCATTTTGGGAACGTCTACGTCGCCGACACCTTGAACCACGCGGTTCGAAGGGTCACCCTCGGCGGTACGGTGACCACCATCTTGCCCCCCCGGGACGACCCTTGGCGCTACCCGAACGGCATAGCGGTGGCGGCCGATGGCTCGCTCCTGGTGGCCGACACCGGCAATCATCGCATCAGCAAGGTCGACCTCGTGGCCCAGGCCCCCGACTTGGGCCTGACCCTGTCCAACGTGGCCAACCAGGGCAATCTGACTTTCCCGGGCGCCGTTACGTCCGACCCCGCCGGGAATCTCTACCTCATCGACGGCAACAGCATCGTGAAAATGACGCCCAGCGGCGCGGTGACGCTGGTGGCCGGCTCGGGCCGGGAAGGCAACTCCGACGGCCAGGGAGCCGCCGCCTCGTTCCGACGGCCCCAGGCCTTGGCTCTCGACGACGCCGGGAACCTCTACGTGGCCGATACTGGAAACAACGCTCTTCGATTTGTCTCCAAGGATGGGACGGTGACCACCCTCAGCAAGGCGCTGCATCGGCCCCAGGGGCTCACCATCAATAAGCGCGGCAGGGTCTTTGTGGCCGACACGGATGCCCAGACCATCCTTGAATTCACGGGGAACGACGTCATTCGGGGAATCAAGACCAAGAAAGCCTTTGTCCCGGTGGCCTCGGCTCTGGTGAGTCCTCGGGCCCTGGTGGCCGATATCTGGGGGAACCTGCTCGTCATCGACGGCAATCGTCTCAAGCGCATCGACACCCAGGGCAAGATTCTGTCCCTGGCGGGGTCGGGGAGCACGGGTACCCTCGACGGCTGGGGAAAGAATGCTTCGTTCTCCACGCCCACGGCCCTCACCGTCGACAAGGAAGGCAACGCCTACGTCGTTGATCAAGGCTACGGACACCTGCGACGGGTGAACCCCGCCGGCGTCGTCGACACTATCGACACCATTTTCGACCTTCCAGTGGGCGTCACGGTTGATCCCCAGGGACGAATTTGGGTCACGGACGGCCTCAGACAGAAGGTTCAAGTCTTGGTCCCCGCGTCGGCGCCTCCCCTGAAGTCGTTGGTGGCGGTCCCCCCGGCCGAGGCCGGCGTCCAGGCCCCCGCCGGACGGACGATCAACTTCGGTGCGGGTCTTGCGGCCTGGGCCGGGATCAAGCCAGCCCTCCAAATGGCCAGCCCGCTCATCGTCTGGCCCGCGATCCCGGGGTCGTCGCCCCGGGCCATCTATTTCGCCCACGACGACAAGTACTTCTACTGGCTGATGACCTTGGCCGACGGTCGGCCCCGGGGCAGCAACTCGATCAACTACGCCCTGGAGATCTTCCAAAGCCCCGGAGGGAGCCAACTGACGGCCAAGATCGACGGCTGGAGCCATTACATCCAGCCGGCCTTGATCTTTGGAGCCTCGGGGGGACGCCAGTGGAGAGACGTGTGGCGGGGCGGCGACACCGACCGAACCGTCGGAGAGGGTTACGTGGAAGCCCGGTTCCCCCTCGAACAGATGAAGAAATACTTCACCTCGGGAGAAGACTACCAGATTCTCGTCCACGTCTACCGGGCCGCCGCCGAGGTTCCCTTTCGGGAGGGGCCAAGGCTGGGATGGTCTTCGCTGACGTTCTGACGAACACGGGCCTTAAGAGTTTGTTCCTTGATCTTCCCCCCTCCCTCTGAGATAACGGAGGGATGGGTTTTCCTCTCGTCGCCGTCGATTCGCTGGTGAAACGCTACGGTACGTTTTTGGCTGTCGACGGGATTTCCTTTTCGTTTCCTGAAGGTTCTGTCTTCGGCCTGCTCGGCCCCAACGGGGCGGGAAAGTCCACGACCATCAAGATTCTGGCCACCCTGTCGCTCCCCAACAGAGGCACCGCCACCGTGGGGGGCCACGACGTCGTCCGCCAGGCCGCGGCGGTCCGGGAACTCATCGGGTACGTGCCCCAGGCCATCTCGGTCGACGGCGCCCTCACGGGCCTCGAAAACCTCAAGACCATGGCCAAACTCACCAACGTGCCGCGGTCGGTCCGGCGGTCCCGGATCGACGATGTCCTCGACCTGCTCGACCTGGGCGAAGCCGCCCACCGGCAGGCCTCCACGTACTCGGGCGGACTCATCCGACGTCTGGAAATCGGTCAGGCCATCCTGCACCGCCCCCGCCTCCTCATCCTCGACGAACCCACGGTCGGCCTCGACCCGGTGGCCCGCCGGAAGGTCTGGGACCATTTGACCGCCCTTCGCCGGGAACACGAGCTGGGGCTCCTGCTGACCACCCACTACATGGAAGAGGCCGAGGTCCTGTGCGACACCATCGCCATCATGAACCGGGGGACCATTGTGGCCCAAGGCACCCTGCAGGACCTTCGGACCCAGGCTCATCACCCCGACGCCAGCCTCGACGATCTGTTCACCCACTTCGCCGGCGCGAAGGAAGGAAGCCCCGAACCCGGAAGCTGGAAGGAGGCCCGACGGGCCCGGCGGACGGCCAGGAGACTAGGATGAAGGCGGTCCTGTTTCGCCTCGGACGCTGGCTGGTCCACACCGGAACCATCGTCGAGATCGAAGTCCGAAAGCTCTCCAAGGATCCCTGGGAGCTGGTCATCCGGGCCATCCAGCCCCTCCTCTGGCTCGTGGTCTTTGGTTCGGCCCTGGCCAAGGTACGGGTCCTCCCCCAAGGCGCCGTCGATTACCAGACCTTCCTGGCGCCGGGTATCCTGGCCCAGTCGGTGACCTTCGTTTCCATCTTCTTCGGAATCACCCTGATCTGGGAAAAGGACCAGGGGCTCACCCAGAAGTATCTGGCCTCGCCCTTAGCCCGGTCGGCCCTGGTGGTGGGCAAACTAGCCTCGGCGGGTATCCGGGCCCTGGTCCAGGGGTTCGTCATCCTTCTGGTGGCGGACCTCCTGGGCGCCAAGCTGGCCCTGGGGCCGGGCAGCATCGCCGGTGTTCTCGTCCTCGTGGTGGTGGGGGCGGCGTTCTTCGCCGGCTTTTCCCTGGGGATCGCAGCCTTGGTTCGCACCCGGGAACGCATGATGGGCGTGGGGCAGTTGGTGACCCTCCCCCTGTTTTTTGCCTCGAACGCCCTCTACCCCATCGAGATGATGCCGCCGTGGCTGCAAGTCCTCGCCACCGGCAACCCCATGAGCTACCTCGTCGACGGTTTTCGCGGCCTCCTCGTCCCGTCCCACCCCTCGCACCTAGGCCTCGACGCCCTGGTCCTGGGGCTGGGAACCCTGGGAATGACGGTCCTGGCGACCTGGCTCTATCCGAGGCTGACGCGCTAGACCGACGAAAGAGGTCTGCGGGCATGTTCGAGCCCCCCCTCGCTGGTGTATCATGAAGGATGATCTCTCGAGAGGCCTGGAGAAAGTTCCTGCTCACGCTGCCCGACGCGGCCTTTTTCGGTCTCGCCCGCCACTACCTCGGCGAATTGAAGACTCCCTTCACCAAGCATCGCGTCATCGTCGATCTCGAGAGCCGTCTGGGCCAGCCCGATTGGGTCGAGGCCCGACGGGAGCTCCTGTGTGCCGATGACCTGGACGCCCTGGCCGCCCTTCGGGTCTTGGAGATGCCGACCACCGAAGAGGCGGCGGCTTTTCTGGGCTGGGAGGTGGGCCGGTTTCGCGACAAGGTCCTCAACCTCCAGGAACGGCTGCTCGTGTTTCCGCACCTCGAGGGCCGCGGCGGCCTGGTCCTCAGCCCTCTGGTCACCGAGGACCCTCAGCTGATGGAGCTGCTCGAACCGGCCCGGCTGTACCCCTGGGTGCCCGCGCCTCGGGCCCAGGACGCCCCCGTCAAACTGCACGAGGGGACCCTCCTGGCGCTCCTGGCCTTCCTCTCCGAAACCCCATTGGAGAAGACAGCGTCCGGTTCCTGGAGAAAGAAGACCCGGACGGCCTTTCTCGAGAAATTTGCCGCCCTGGGCGACATTGACGGAACGCCCCGGGCCGAACTCCTCCTCGAGACGGCCCTGGCCCTCGGGCTCGTGGCGTGGAAGGACGAGGCCACCGTGGTGGTCTGGAGCTACCTCGAAGACTTCGCCGCCCTGCCCCGGACGGGCCGCCTGGCCCTGCTCTGGATGGCGGGGGCCTACTCCGTCCCGGCCGAGTTGTACGAGGCCGCCCGGCACTTTCCGGAGCTTCAGGCCCTCCTGGCGGGGGACAGAGCCTTCGCCCTCACCACGCTGGTCAGACTCTCGGCGTCGGTCAAGGAACTGGGATCGTCGTCCCAGAGGGAAGCCCTCTTCCAAACCTGGCGCCGTTGGCAGCTGCTGCTCCCCGGACCGGTGGCCGACACCTGGGTACCCGCTCCCTGCCTCACGGGCCACACGGGCTCTGACCGCTCGTGGCTCCAGGCCAACTACGAGATGCGGCTCCCCGTGGACCAGGACCTGGGCACGGGCTGGCTGGGTGCCCTGGCGTGCCGGCTGATCCGTTGGGATGTCCCCATTCAGCTGGAGCTTGAGAAGTCCGCCGTGAAACGCCTCTTCTCCCGCGGAGTGCAAGCGTCGGATCTGGCCGCGTCGCTGGAGGCCCTGGCAGGGGCCCCCCTTTCGTCCAACTTGAAGTTTGCCCTGAAAGACTGGGAATCGGAGCACCGTTCTCTCCGCCTCTGGAAGGGTACCATCCTCTCGGTAGGTGAGGACCGGCGGCACCTCGTGGAGCACACCGAGCACTTCGCCCAGGCCGTGGTCCATGAATTTGCCCCCGGAGTGTGGCTGGTTCGGGAAGACCTGCTGGACACCTGGAGCCGGGAACTGGAACAGAAGGGGCTTCCCTCCCTCCCCGCCATGATGATCGTCGAAGATGATCAGAGTTGGGGACGACCTTGGTCGTTTGCCCAATGGGCCCTGGTCCCGGCCGACGGCCCCGGGCCCGTCTGGCCGGCTCCGACGGCTCCTTCTGCCGTGGCTTCCGGAAGGATCGAGACCCTGCTTCAGACCCTCGAGAAGCGGCCGTTCAACGAGGAGGAGCGGGAAGAGTGGCGGGCCCGGATCCTCAGGAGGGTCGTACTGACCCCCGAGCAGCTGGACCATCCCCTGGGCCGGGGCGAGCGGATGGAGGCCCGGGGCCTCGACTACACGGGCAAGGTGCGGCTGGCCGAATTGGCCACGGCCTCGGCCACCGACCTTCTCGAAGTCTCGTACCGCGACGAGGAGGGCACCTCGGGGACCAAGCTGGTTCGCCCCCTCCGCCTCGACAAGCAGGCCGGCGAAGCCCTCCTCATTGCCGAGGATTTGGAAACCCGAAAGCCCTTTCAGGTGTGGATCAGTCGGCTCAGCCAGGTCCGCAAAATCAAAGGCAGCCTGCTTTCCTAGAGGGGGCTGGTGCTTGGATCTCGGCTCAAGCCGCTACGCGTCTTGAGCCTGGAGTTTTGGGGCGTGCCCCAAAACTCCAGGACTTGGCCGCAGGCCAATGTCCAGGTGTCGCCTCGGTCGTGTTCGGTGCTCGTCGTACACACAGTACGACTGCGCTCCGTGCACTCCCTCGGCTTAGCCAGAAGACCGATCTCCGGCGCCCAGTTCTACACGGGCTGCGCAGGGATTCGTCTTCGCGAATCCCTGCTCGCCTCGGGGAAGGTAGAAGGATGTGATAGAACGGTTCGGGGAGCGTCGTCGGGGAACTCGACGGTACGCGAAGCCCGTGGAGAGCAAGGCGAGGAGCACAGCCCTACCCCTGGCGCAAGATTCGGGCGGCCTCGACGAGATTCGTGATAGCTGTTTTCACTTCAGGCCAGTCGCGGGTTTTCAGACCGCAGTCGGGATTTACCCAGAGCCTGGACGGGTCCACCACCCGGGCGGCAGCCCGGAGCAGGTCCACCATCTCGTCCCGGGACGGAATCCGGGGAGAATGGATGTCCCAGATGCCGGGGCCCAGGGCGTTGGGATACCGAAAATCCCGGAAGTGGTTCAGCAGGGTCATCGCCGAACGGCTGGTCTCGATGGTGAGCACGTCGGCGTCGAGGGCGGCGATCTGGTCGAGGCAGTCCGAGAAGTCCGAGTAGCACATGTGGGTATGGATCTGAGTCTCGGGCTTCACCGACGACACCGTCCGGTGGAAGGCCTCGACGGCCCACGCCCAGTACGCGGCCTGGTCCTCCCGGCGGAGCGGCAGGCCCTCTCGAAAGGCCGGTTCGTCGACCTGAATCACCTTCAGGCCGGCGGCTTCCAGGTCGAGGACCTCGTCGCGCAGGGCGTCGGCGATCTGGAAGGCGATCTCGGCCCGGGGCTTGTCGTCGCGAACGAAGGCCCACTGCAGCATGGTCACCGGACCGGTGAGCATGCCCTTCACGGGCTTGTCGGTCAGACCCTGGGCGAACGTGGCCCAGTCCACGGTCATGGGCCGGGGTCGGGCCACGTCGGCGTGGATGAGAGGGGGCTTCACGCACCGGCTGCCGTAGCTCTGTACCCACCCCAGGCCCGTAAACGCGTACCCATCCAGCAGTTCCCCAAAGGCCTCGACCATGTCGGTGCGTTCAAATTCTCCATGGACCAGGACGTCGAGGCCCGCCTCGTCCTGCCAATGAAGGGCTTCGGCGGTGACCTCTTTCAGGCGCGCCTGGTAGGCAGCGGCGTCGAGGGCGCCCCTCTTCCAGGCGGACCGGAGCTGACGGATCTCGGCGGTCTGGGGGAAGGACCCGATGGTGGTCGTGGGCCAGGGAGGGAGGTGGAGCGCAGCCTGCTGGAGCGGCTGCCGGATGGCGAAACCGGGTACCCGCCGCCGAGAGGAGGCCAAGGCCGCATTCCGAGGCGGAACAGGGGGAACCACGGGAAGGTCTCCCCGGGCCAGCCGGTCCGACCAGAGCTTCACTTCGTCCAGTTTCTGGACGGCGAAGCTGAGTCGCTGACGCAGGTCCGGCGCCAGGGCCGTCTCGGGCGAGGCGTCGACGGGCACATGGAGGAGGGAACAGCTGGACGAAACCCAGAGGTCGGCCTGGGCCGGAACCCCCGCCAGCCGTTGGGCCACCTGGTCGTCCCCGGCCTTCCAGACGTTACGGCCGTCCAGGATCCCCAGGGACAGCACCCGGCCCTGGGGCCACACCCAGCCGTCCAGCTGTCCCGCGCCTCGGACTAGGTCGAGGTGCACCCCGTCGACACACAGGGAATCGATGAGGCCGCGCTGATGCGCCACCGCGCCAAAGTATGTGGTCAGAAGGAGCCGAGGCGACCGGGCCCCGGAGCGGTAGACCTGGCGCAGGGCCTCGTCGATCCGGGGATCGGCGTCGAGGGCCAAGACGGGCTCGTCCACCTGGACCCAACCCACACCGGCGTCGGCCAGCCGGGCGAGGATCCGCTCCCAGGCGGAGATCAGGGCGGGCAACGAGTCCCAAACCGACCCGGACGACGCGTGGGAGAGGGCCAGGAGGGTGACGGGGCCCAGGAGCACCACCTTGAGCCGGTCGGCCGGATACCCGTCGGCCACGGCCTCGGTCACTTCGGCCAGGAGGTCCTCCCCCGATCCCGACCAGGTGGTGCCCAGCTCGGGGACGAGGTAGTGGTAGTTGGTGTCGAACCACTTGGTCATGTCCCAGGGCCGGGACTGGCTGTCACCCCGGGCCCGTCGGAACTGGTCTTCCAGGCTGAGGGGGCCGGCGTACCGGAGGAAGTTGGTCAGTACGTGGTCGTAGAGGGCGAAGTCCCCTACGGTGATCCAGTCGAGACCCGCGTCCCGCTGGCGCCGGCGGTTCTCGGCCCGGAGGTTCCTGGCGACCTGCTGCAGTCCCTGTTCGGTGAGGGTTCCCTTCCAGAACGATTCGAGGGCGAATTTCAGTTCGCGGCGGGCTCCGATCCGGGGCATTCCCAAAATGTGGCTCTTCATGACTGGAAGAATAAGGAATCCTGGACTATTATCCAAACGAAACATTTTCACGGTTACCATGAGGATCATTCATGATTTCACCCCTGGAACTGCGGCACCTGCGGACCCTTCGGGCCCTGAAGGCCACCGGAAGCCTGACCCGGGCCGCCGAACTGCTCAACCTGACCCAGTCGGCCCTCAGCCATCAGCTCAAGCTCGTGGAGGATTGGGCCTCGGGCCCCCTCTTCGTCCGCAAGTCGGTGCCCCTGGCGTTCAGTCCCGTGGGAGAGAGGCTCCTCCAGCTGGCCGAACAGGTTCTTCCCCAGGTCGAGGCCGCCCAGAGGGATCTGGTTCGGCTGGCCGACGGGCAGGCGGGGTCGTTGCGGATCGCCGTGGAATGCCACACCTGTTTTGACTGGCTGCTCCCGGCCCTGTCGAAGTTTCGTCCTCGGTGGCCCGAGGTCGACTTTGACTTCGCCACGGGGTTCCACAGCCGGCCCGCCGAGCTGGTCCTCGAAGGCAAGGCCGACCTCGCCATCATGGGAGAGGGCAAGGCCGTGAAGGGCCTGAGCCTCCTTCCCCTCTTTCGCTGCGGCATCGTCGCCGTCCTGGCCCAGGAGCATCCCCTCACGGCCAAACCCTGGCTCGACGCCGGCGACTTTGCCTCAGAAACGCTGATCACCTACCCCATCCCCGACGACATGCTCGACGTGGTCAGGCAGGTGCTGGACCCGGCGGGGGTCCACCCCGCCCGACGCACCAGCGAGCTGACCAACGCCATCCTGCAGCTCGTGGCCGCGAGAAAAGGCGTAGCCGCTCTGCCGGTCTGGGTGGTCCACAGCTACCTCGACCACCACGGCCTCGCGATCCGGCCCATCACGGCGGCGGGGCTTCAGGGAGAGCTCTACGCGGCGGTCCGGGAGGATCAGGCCACCCTCCCCTACTTCACGGATTTTGCGGCCATCGTCCGGGAAACGTGCTTTCTGACGCTTCCCGGCATCGAGCTCTTGGAACCTAGTGAGATCTCACAGAAATAGCTTGGACTTGGATCTCGCCATTCTGGCTTCATTTCGGTCGCGTGCGGTGCTCGCCGTACACACAGTACGGCTGTGCTCCGTGCGCTTCCTCAATTTTGCCAGAATGCCGATCTCCTGCGCCCAGAACTGCACGGGCTTCGCTTCGCTTGCCATCTGCTATGACGCTTGACCATAAGCCAGGTGACATTGGGGTCGATCTTGTCCCGTTTATCCTGGAAATCCTGTTGTCCTGTTACATACATTTCTTTATCTGGAGGACATCAGGGACACGGCACTAGCCCGCCACGGCCCTGATCTGGGCCTCGAGGTCGGCGGGCTTGCGGCCCAACAGATGTTCGAGGTCCGACGAGGCGTGGGCCAAGGTACCCGCATCGACGGAGGTGTCGAGGGCTGCGTAGAACCCGGCGACGCCCTCGGGCAGACCGAATCCGAGCAGAGTGGCCTTTTTGTCGGCCTCGG
This sequence comes from Spirochaetaceae bacterium, assembly GCA_023265735.1. GTDB lineage: Bacteria > Spirochaetota > Spirochaetia > JABEVK01 > JABEVK01 > JAIFLN01. The sequence goes on from JAHFSN010000008.1 coordinate 16,088, forward strand.
TGACGGTGACGAACTTGACGGGCTTGCCCAAAACCTTCCCCACAGCCGCAGCGAACTCCGGGTAGCTCCACAGGGGACCGCCCAGCTCGTAGGTCTTGCCCGCCACACCGGCCACCAGGGCCTTCACCGCGGCCTCGGCGTACTCGGACCGGAGTGCCGAACCCACCTTTCCCTTGGTGACCGCCGCCGCGACGACGCCGGACTGCTTGGCTCCCGCCACGTCACCGGCGTAGTTCTCGATATACCAGTTGTCCCGAAGGAAGATGTACCCCAAGCCCGACGCCTTCAGGGTCTCTTCGGTGGCCTTGTGGTCGGGGGCCAGGATGTTGGTCGACGTGGTGGCCTGGGTGATGCTGGTGTAGGCGACCAGTTTGACGCCGGCCTTCTGGGCGGCGGCGATCACGTTCTTGTGCTGGGTGAGCCGCTGGCCGGGGTCACTCCCCGAAACCAGGAGCAGGCGGTCGACGCCCTTGAGGGCGGCGTCGAGGCTGGCCGGGTCAGAATAGTCGGCGACGCGGACGGTGACGCCCAGGGCCTTCAAGGCTGCGGCCTTGGCTTCACTTCGGGCCAGGGCGACGATGGACGCGGCGGGAACTCCCTGATTCAGCAGATGTTGGACGGCCAGGGATCCGTATCCTCCCGTGGCACCAGTAACGGCATAGGTCATAATTGACTCCTTGAGCCCGAACATAACACTTACTTTTAGTTAGTGCAAGGGATTTGTTAGTGACTTCCGCAGAAATATCTGCTATTTTTGGGGAGGAGAGCCATGAGCATGCCCGAAACCATCCCCTTTGACGTCTTCAACCCCGGGTGTCCCTCCCGGAAGGCGTTCGACCAGATCTTCAGCCGATGGGGCATCCTCACCCTGTCGCGCCTCACCCCCGAGCCCCAAAGGTTCGGCGTACTTCGCCGGGCCGTGGGGGGCATCAGCGAGCGCATGCTGTCCCAGACGCTCAAGGCGCTGGAGGAGGAGGGCCTGGTGACTCGAACCGAGTGGGACGAGAAGCCGCCGCGGGTCGAGTACAGCCTCAGCGAATCGGGGCTGAGGATCTCCCAGAGTCTGAACTCGGTGATCCAGGACCTGTACGGAGAACTGGACAAGCGAAGGCCCGGCTAGGGACCGGAAGCGGGTTCGGCCGTCACGGTGCGGCGTTCGAGGACCAGGGTGCGTTTGGGGCTGCCGGGTCCCGCCGAGGGACCCGAGGTCTTGATCAGAGGGTGGGACCCCTCGACGGCGAACCACCAGTCGGTTTTGGAGAGGAGGAGGCTCACGGCTCCCCCCACCCCCGTGGTGACGTGCCAGCAGTCCCAGGACCGGCCGGCCGCTGAAATTGCCTCGCGGCCCAAGACCCGGATCTCGAAGGAAAACGCGTCGGATCCGGGATTTCCCACGAACAGCAGACGAGCCGAGGACACCGTCCCCCAGGGGAAGCCCCTTAGCACGATGGGCAGGCTCCCGAGGTCGGTGACCACCAGCTCATCGGCGGCCGCGTGGGGCCGCAGGTCCTCGTAGGTGGCGGTCCGGGTCACCGTGGCGTCGTCAGACCGCGTGATGGTCCGGCTGGCCAGGGAGATCAGGGTGTCGGGCGAAATCGTGTAGAGCGATTCAAGTCCCTGTCCCGAGCTCCGGAACTCGTAACGCTCGGCTTCGCCCTCCCGGACGAGCCGAAGGGAACTGCTCCAGGGATGGAGAGCTTTGCCAATCGTCTCGGTGTACTCGAGGACCTCCGACGAGGGGAACCCCGGATTGTTCAGCCGGACCTGGGCCACGGCCGCCCCGGGAAGGAGGGCCACCGCCAGGACAAAGATCCCCGTCCGGGCTTTCATTGGATGGCGTACACCACCTGGT
>JAHFSN010000192.1:0-3963 GCA_023265735.1 Spirochaetaceae bacterium
CAGGCCATCGTGGGCAGTCAGGTCACCGTGGGGTTCACGAGGGACTCGGGATGGGTGGAAGAACTCCCCCCCGACGAACCTAGCGCCTGAGATAACCCCCATAAGAATGATTTGACGGCATCCCCGACTCACCCTACACTGACCCTGCTTTTTCAAAGGAGTCAGCCATGTTGGGATTCCAGGATGCGGGAGCTTTGCTCGGCTTCCTCCTGACCATCGCCTCGGCCTTGGGATGCGTGATCTACGGCGTCGTGAACTGGAACAAGCCGGCCCCCGAGGAAGAGACCAAAGAAATCCGCGAAGAGCAGGAATGGGAAGACCACGACCCCGACCGGTCCCCGAAGGAACGGAAGTAGTATGGACACCCTCACCATTGCCGTCATCGTCGGCTTTCTCGTCATCACCGCCTTCCTCGGCTGGCTGGGCTGGAAGCAGACCAAGACCACCGGCGACTACCTTTTGGCGGGCCGCAAGACCCACCCGGTCATCATGGCCATCAGCTACGGTTCCACCTTCATCTCGACGTCGGCCATCGTCGGCTTCGGCGGCGCGGCCTCGAAGTTCGGCATGGGCATCCTCTGGCTCGTCTTCCTCAACATCCTGGTGGGCATCTTCATTGCCTTCATCGTCTTCGGGAAGGCTACCCGGCGGATGGGGCATGCCCTCGACGCCCACACCTTCCCCGAACTGATCGCCAAGCGGTTCGACAGCCGGTTCCTGCAGATTGGCTGCGGCCTGGTCATCTTCTTGGGGATGCCCCTTTACGCCGGGGCTGTCCTCCTGGGCGGAGCCACCTACCTCGTCCAGTCCCTGGCCATCACCAGGGAACTGGCCATCCTTATTCTTGTGATTCTGGTAACGGCCTACGTGATGTTCGGCGGCATGAAGGGCGTGATGTACACCGACGCCTTCCAGGGCGGCATCATGTTCCTGGGGATGGTCATCCTGCTGGTGGTCACCTACACCACCCTGGGGGGAGTCCAGGTCGCCCATGACAGGCTCGCCCATCTGCCGGCCGAACTGTCGGGTTCGTCCAAGGCCCTGGTCGACGGCTGGACGAAGGACGGTTTCACGGGTTGGATGTCCATGCCCGTCTTTGGGTCGCCGATGTGGATGCAGCTGGTTTCGACCATCATTCTGGGGGTCGGCATCGGCGTCCTGGCCCAACCCCAGCTCATCGTCCGGTTCATGACCGTCAAGAGCGACCGGGAACTGAACCGGGGCGTGGCCATCGGCGGCCTGTTCATCTTCACGGTCACCGGGGTCGCCTACGTCTGCGGCGCCCTGTCCAACGTCTGGTTCTGGGACCTCGGCAAGGTCGTCTCCATCGCGGGCACCGTCACAGCGGCGACGCCCAAGGGCAACCCCGACGCCGTCATCCCCAACTTCATCATGACGTCCATGCCCTGGTTCAACGCCATCTTTATGGTCACCCTTTTGGCCGCCGCCATGTCGACCATGAGCTCCCAGGTCCACACCATGGGCACGTCCCTGGGCCGCGACGTCATCGAAACGGGGACCCGGTTCCGGGCCAAGAAGGGCAACTGGGTGGTCCGTATTGCCATGCTGGCGGGCATCGGCCTGTCGGCCCTTTTGGCCTGGTACCTGCCCGTCTTCTTCGGAAAGGACGGTTCAGCGGTCATTGCCACGGGCACGTCCCTCTTCTTTGGGCTCTGCGCGTCGACCTTCCTGCCCCTCTTCACCTTTGGGCTCTTCTGGAAAGGAGCCACCAAACAGGGAGCCGTTTGGGGCTTTTCCGCGGGGTTGGGGGTCAGCATCGTGTGGCTTCTGTTCTTCTCGGGCAAGGTGGCCGGAGGTCTGGGTCTCTGCGGATTGCTCTTCGGGGTGCCGACCCTGGCCGGAACGGGCTGGGTGAAGGACCTCGACCCCATTATCGTGGCCACCCCCATCGGCTTTCTTGTCACCTGGCTGGTGAGCCTCGCTACGTGGCGCAAGGTTAGCTGATCAGGACACTCATCTTTTATTCGTTGCCCAACCTGGAGTTGCGGACTATGATGGGTCGACGTCAGTCCACTTCGGGTCTTGGGGAGTCACCATGAGTTCACACATCGTCTTGGGCGACGAAGCCCTGGCCCTGGGGGCCCTTCACGCGGGGCTTTCGGCTGCCTACGGCTATCCGGGCACTCCCAGCACGGAGATTCTGGAGTACCTTCAGGGAAATTCCCCCTCCGGGTTTGTCGCCCAGTGGTGCGCCAACGAGAAGACCGCCTACGAGGAGGCCCTGGGTACCTCGTTCGCCGGCCGCCGGGCCCTGGTCACCATGAAACATGTGGGGCTCAACGTGGCCGCCGATCCCTTCATGAACTCGGCCCTTCTGAACCTCAAGGGCGGCCTGGTCCTCGCGGTGGCCGATGACCCCTCGATGCACTCGTCGCAGAACGAACAGGACAGCCGGTTCTTCGCCGATTTCGCCCACGTGCCCTGTCTGGAGCCCACCGACCAGCAGGAGTGCTACGACATGGTCCGGGCCGCCTTCGACCTGTCCGAGGAGCTCCATCTGCCGGTGGTGATCCGGCTGGTGACCCGGCTCTCCCACTCCCGCTCGTCCATCGAAGACGCCCCGGCCCGGGCCCAGAACCCCCTGGCCAAGGCCCAGGACAAACACAACTGGATGCTCATCCCCGCCCTGGCCAAGAAGCGCTGGGACCACGTTCTCTCGGTTCAAGGACGGCTCCTGGCCCTGTCCGAGGTGAGTCCCTGGAACCCCCTGCACCTTCCCGGGGGCCCGAAGGCCAAGGTCGGGTACCTGTGCACGGGCCTGGGATTCAATTACTTCCGCGAAAACCTGCCCGAGGTCGCCCACCCCGATCGGGTGCCCTACCTGCAGATCGGCCAGTACCCGCCGCCGGCCGACAAGATCCGGCAGCTCGCCGACGCCGTCGAGACCCTGGTCGTCCTCGAGGAGGGCTACCCCCTGGTCGAGCGTCTGGTCAAGGGACTGCTTCCCACCACCGTGAGAGTGCGGGGCAAGCTCGATGGTCTCGTGCCCCGGTCGGGGGAACTGACCCCCGAGAACATCCGGCCCGCCCTGGGCCTGCCCCTCCTCGAATGCCGTTCCCTGGGCCTGGCGTCCGACCTGCCCGAGGGAGTCTGCGACGACGCCGATTCGTCCCTCCTTCCGGGGCGGCCGCCTCAGCTGTGCAAGGGCTGTCCCCACGGCGACAGCTACGAGGCCATCCAGGACGCCATCGCCGACTTTCCCGACGCCGTGGTCACCGCCGACATCGGCTGCTACGCCCTGGGGGTCCTGCCGCCCTACGCCGTCCCCGAAACCATCATCTGCATGGGCGCCTCCATCGGCGTGGCCAAGGGCGCCTGGGAGGCAGGCTTGAGGCACGCGGTGGCCGTCATCGGCGACTCCACCTTCTACCACTCGGGCCTCACGCCCCTCATCGACGCCATTTCCGCCAAGGCCGGCATCACCGTGGTCATCGTCGACAACTCCACCGTGGGAATGACCGGCGGCCAGGACACCATCCTCCCCGGGAGCCGGATCCCGGCCGTGGTCCAGGCCCTGGGGGTTGAGGCCGACCACATCCACGTGGTCGACGCCCTCCCCAAGAACCGGGCCGCGAATGCCCGGATTCTCCGCCAGGAGATCGGCTACCCGGGGGTCTCGGTGGTGATCAGCGTCCGGGAATGCCTGGAAACCCTGCGGAAGGTGAAGAAATGAAGTACGACATCATCCTGGCGGGAGTGGGAGGGCAGGGGGTCCTGTCCCTGGCCACGGTCATCGCCGCCGGGGCCGCCCGGGCCGGTCTGAAGGTCCGGCAGTCCGAGGTTCACGGCATGGCCCAGCGGGGCGGATCGGTCTTGGCGCACCTGCGGCTCAGCGACCAGGTCATTTCTTCCGACCTCATCCCCCGGGGCAAGGCCAACCTTATCCTGGCCATGGAGCCCCTCGAAGCCCTCCGGTACGCCGACTTCCTGGCCCCCGACGGG
>JAHFSN010000192.1:3973-5069 GCA_023265735.1 Spirochaetaceae bacterium
TCGGTCGGCCAACGTGGTGCTTGTCGGGGCGGCCTCGGCCTTCATCCCCCTCGACCCGGCCCTCTTCGCCGCCGGCATCGCCGACATTTTCGGCCGCAAGGGCGACGACGTGGTGGCCCTGAACCGCCAGGCCTTCGACCTGGGCCGAACGGCCCCCGAGGCCGAGTAACCTATGTCCGTCCTTTCGCCTGCCGAAACCCTCCCCCGGGCCGACCTTCAGGCCCTGCAGCTCACCAAGCTCCGGGTCGCCGTCGACCGGGCCCTGGGAACCGCCCACTACCGTCCCCGGCTGGAGGCCGCCGGCATCTCGGGCGGCGCCGACCTCTGTTCCCTCGACGATCTTCGCCGGCTGCCCTTCACCGTGAAGAACGACCTCCGCGACGCCTTTCCCCATGGACTCCGGGCCGTCCCCGCCTCCGAAGTGGTGAGGATGCACGCCTCCAGCGGCACCACTGGCACCCCCACGGTCATCTACTACACCCAGGCCGACATCCAGCGATGGGCCGAACTGGGAGCCCGGTCGGCCGCGGCCACGGGCTGCACCCGCGACGACGTGTTCCAAAACATGATGAGCTACGGGCTGTTTACCGGCGGCCTGGGCATGCACTACGCCGCCGAGAAGCTGGGTATGATGGTCATCCCCGCCGGGGGCGGCAACACCCAGCGGCAGATCAAGCTCATGAAGGACTTTGGGACCACCGTGGTCCACGCCACCCCCAGCTACCTCCTCCACGTGCACGGTCAGCTGGCCGAGTTCGGGGTGGATCGCGGGGACCTCCGGCTGAAGCGGGCCTTTGTGGGCGCCGAACCCCACACCGAAGACACCCGGTGCCGCCTCCAGGACCTGTGGGGCATCGAGGTCTACAACTCCTACGGCCTGTCCGAGATGAACGGCCCCGGGGTGGCCTTCGAGTGCACCCACCGGGCGGGCATGCATCTGTGGGAGGACGCCTACATCATGGAGATCATCGATCCGGACACCGGCGAAGTCTTGCCCGAGGGGGACGAGGGCGAGCTGGTCCTCACCATCCTCGACCGCCAGGCCATGCCCCTCCTGCGGTACCGAACCCGGGACCTCACCTCCATCGTGGCCGAG
>JAHFSN010000193.1 GCA_023265735.1 Spirochaetaceae bacterium
TCGAGGCCTACTTCTCCCCCTCTCGGCCCGAGACCACCCGGGCCGTCTATTCGGTGACCAAGAGCGTGGTCTCGGCCCTGGTGGGCATCGCCATCGCCCAGGGTTCCCTCGACGGAGTGAACCACCGGATCCTGGGCGACTATCCCGAGGTGAAGGTGGCCGCAGGCGATCCTCGGCGCAACCTCTCCGTCGAGGATGTCCTCACCATGTCCTCGGGAATGGAATGGTCCGACAACACGGACATCGGCAGGCTCGAGGGGAGCGGCGACCCGGTCAAGTTCCTGTTGAATCGACCTTGGGCGGCCGCCCCCGGGACGACCTTCGTCTACAACTCGGGGGCTCCCACCTTGCTGACCGCCCTCCTCCAGAAGGCCACGGGAAAGGGCGCTCAGGAGTACGCCGCCCAGAACCTCTTCGGTCCGATCGGCATCTCGAACGTGTTCTGGACGACCCATGCCACGGGGGTGCAAACCGGCGGCTACGGCATCTGGATGACCACGGGCGACCTGGCACGCTTTGGTTACCTGTACCTGCGGGAAGGAAACTGGAAGGGTCGCCAGGTTCTCCCGGCCCGCTGGGTGAAGGCCTCGTTTGAAAAGCACATCGATCCTCATATGGAGGGAGAAAAGCGGTCGGGCTACGGCTACCTCTGGTGGCTTCAGACCCATGGAACCGTGGCGGCCCAGGGCATGGGAGGTCAGTACATCCTGCTCCTGCCGGCCCAGGACCTCGAGGTGGTGATCACCTCAGACCTCTCGGGTCGGGATTTCCAGAGGCCCTACGATTTGTACGAGAGTTTCCTTCTGCCCGCGATCAAGTCAAACGGCCCCCTGGCCGCCAATCCGACCCAGGTGTCGCGGCTCACGAAGGTCATCCACGACGTGGGTCAACCTTAGGGGTTCTTCTTCCCCTGGTTGGCCACCGCGGTGATCTTGGCCTCCACCACCTGGGGGTCTCCCAGGTAGGTGTCGCCCACGTACCTCAGGCGCTCGTCGAGCTCCACCACCAAGGGCACCCCGTTGGGCACGTTGACGTCGATGATGTCTTGGTCCGAGATGTGCTTCAGGTGTTTGAGGAGGGCCCGGAGGGTGCTGCCGTGGGCGACGACGAGCACTCGCCTTCCGGCCAGGAGCCGGGGCACGATCTCGATGGACCAGTACGGCAGAATCCGCTCCACGCAGTCCTTGAGGCATTCGGCCGAGGGAACCCAACCGGCAGGCAGAAGCCGGTAGCGGGGGTCGCAGGCCGATTGGAACGGACTGTCGGCGGCCAGGGGCGGGGGCGGAACGTCGTAGCTGCGGCGCCACAGCTTGTACTGCTGGGGGCCGAAGCGCTCCATGACCTCGGTCTTGTCGAGGCCCTGGAGGGCGCCGTTGTGTCTCTCGTTGAGGCGCCAGGTCTTCTCCACGGGTATCCACAGCAGCCCCATCTGGTCGAGGAGGGCGTCGAGGGATTTTTGGGCCCGCCTTAGGGCCGAGGTGTAGGCCATGTCGAAGGAATAGCCGGCCGCCCGGAGGGCCTCGCCGGCGTCCCGGGCTTCCTGCAGACCCCGGGGGGAGAGGTCGACGTCGACCCATCCGGCGAACCGGTTCGTGAGGTTCCAGAGGCTCTGGCCGTGGCGCAGGAGGACGAGCTTAGGCATGGGGTTCCATGGGACCAGTCAGCCAGGATGGGCTGAAGTTGTCAACACGGAGGAGTGTCGACGTGGCCGGTTGGGGGGCAAAGCGGTATGTTCTCCTGATCACTTTTCATTTCGCAGGAGGCCCCGAATTTTCCACAACGTTTCCGACGGTCTCCTTCACGGGGTTCTGACCTTCGAAGGGCTCGTGGTCATCAAAAACTGCGTCCCCATCACCGAAGTTCACGATCGGACCTATCTGGATTCCCATCTCGTCCTCCTCGTGCTGCGGGGCCGTTTTTCTCTGAAACTGGGAACTCACGAAGCCGAGGTCCGGGAGAACGAGATCGTCCTGCTCCCCCGGAACACCGCTGTGGAGTATCACAAGCACGGCGACCTGGGTCCGGACCGTCGGCTCGAATACTGGATGTTCTTTCTGACCGACGAGCTTCTGGCCGAGCTAGCGGAAAAGGTTCCCCACGTGGCGCCCTCAGCCGTTCGGGCGCTGCCGGAACCTCGGCCCGTTTCGCCCAGGCTGGTGTCGTACCTGGAGTCGCTGCGGCCCTATTTTGACGAACCCGGCGCCATGGACGCCCCGTTGATCAGGCTCAAGATTCTGGAGTTGCTGTTCAACTTGGCCGCCGTGGACGGGGGGCTTTTGGGGCAGCTTTACGATAGGCCAGGGCCATCAGGAAAAGCGTTCGTCCAGCTCATGGAACAGAACGTCTCGACGGGGCTGTCCTTGGGCGAATTGGCGGTGCTGGCGGGGCGAAGTATTTCGAGCTTCAAAAGAGATTTTCAGGCCGTCTTCCACACCGCGCCGGCCCACTGGTTTCGGGAACAGAACATCCGAAAGGCTCAGGGACTCCTCCAGGGGACGAACCTCTCGGTGACGGACATTGGTCTTCGGGTCGGCTTTGAGAGCACTGCCCATTTCTCCCGGGTCTTCCGGCAAAGTACAGGTCAGTCGCCCCTCCAGTTTCGCCGGCAAGTTGGTCCCTGAACCAAACAGACAAGAACCTTGGGCTTGGTCGGCAAGCCTCAGCATGCCGACCTGCGTACCTTGAACCCATGAAAACTTTTCGAACGCCCTTTGGGGCCACCTCGACTGCCCTCGACGTGGTGGCGGGTTTGGATCTGACGGGCCGATCGGCCCTCGTGACCGGCGGCGCCTCGGGCATCGGGGTCGAGACGGCCCGGGCCTTGGCCCAGACCGGAGCCCGGGTCACCCTCGCGGTTCGCGACCTGTCCGCCGGACGCCGGGTGGCCGACGACATCATCGCGACAACGGGCAACCCGTCGGTGAGGGTGGTCTTCCTGAATCTGGTGGACAGAGGCTCCATCGACGCTCTGGTCGAATCCTGGGAGGGGCCGCTTCACATCCTCGTCAATAACGCTGGCATCATGGCCACGCCGCTGGCCCGGACTCCCGAAGGTCACGAGCTTCAATTTGCCACTAACCACCTGGGGCACTTCGCCCTGACCTTGGGGCTCCACCACGCCCTGGTGGCCGCCGAAAACGCCCGTGTCGTCGTGGTCGCCTCGGCGGGGCATCTGCGTTCCCCTGTGGTGTTCGATGACATCGATTTTGTTCGGCGTCCCTACGATCCGTTCCTGGCCTACGGACAGTCCAAGACGGCCAACGTGCTCTTTGCCGTCGAGGCGGCGCGCCGGTGGGCCGCCGAGGGCATCGTGGTCAACGCCCTGATGCCCGGGGCCGTCCGAACCGAAGGGGTGGCCAACCTTAAACTCACCTCCGAACAGGTGGCCCGGCAGTCGGCCGGACGCGATTGGTTCTGGAAAACTCCTGCCCAGGGAGCGGCCACCTCGGTACTGCTAGCGGCCTCGCCCCTGGTGGCGGGCATCACCGGCCGCTATTTCGAGGACTGCCAGGAGGCCCTTCCCCATGCGCCCGGAGGAGCCTCGGGGGTGGCGGCCTATGCCCTAGACGCCGTTGCGGCGGCGCGGCTGTGGGAAATGACTGAGGCGATGGGGTAGCCAAAAAAGTCCCCCTCGAAACCGTCGCGCGGACGGCGTCGAGGGGGACTGGATTTCCTTCCGGGAATCGGGGACTACTTCGCCTTGGCCGAGGTCCGGGGGGACTTCTTGAAGAACTGGGCCATGGCATCGACCATAACGCCGAAACCGGGAATCTTGTCGCGGTAGAGTTTCGAGGCCGCGTAGATATCGAGGCACGAGACGAGCGTGTCGCTTCGGGCTGCGGTCAGGGTTTGGTCGACGGCCGCGTTCAACTCGTGGACCACGTCGGCGATCGCTGCGAGGTTCTGGGAGAGCTCGTAGTCGCGGTTGAACTCGGCGACGTTGAACCCCGTCAACAGAATCTCGGGGTGGGACCGGGCTACCGAGTGGCACAGGTCGAGGAAGGGGCCGTACTCCTTGCCTGCCTTGAACAGCCCCGCCGTGTCCTCGCTGCCCAGGGTGAGCAGGAAGGTCAGTTTGCCCTTGATCTCGGCCAGGGCCTTCAGAATCGCGTCCTTGGTTTCGGGCGTGATGGACGCCGAAACCAGATTTTGTGTAGCCATGATGCACCTCCACTTTGGACTCTCGACTCCATACGGAATCGACCTAAAAACATTGAAATTATTACACGGATTAACACGTATCACCGGAGTTAGGTTGGAGGTCTCTTAATTTTGGAGAGGCGGGACGGTCAAAAGGACCTGAGAGACCCTCGCGAGTGTCCCTCAGAGACTCCAGAGTGTGATTCTGAGACTCGGGAGTCTCGCGAGGAGACTCCCGACTGTGTCAGAGAGACTTCGGAGTGTATGGCAGAGACTATGGAGTCTGTCGGAGTGACTCCGGAGTGGCTGCGAGAGACTCGGGAGTGTGTCGGGGAGACTTGGGAGTGGCGGCGCGTCACTGTCGAGTGTCTACGAGGGACTCGGGAGTGTGGTGGGGGGACTTGGGAGTAGTCCTGAGACCTAAGGGAGTCTCCACTCGGGACTGTTGATGAACTGCACGACGGTCATGGTCGTCACGTGGTCGTGATCGCAAACGTTGGGGATCTTCATCTTCGCCTTCCGCTTGGGGTCGGCCATGGGGCATTGTGAAGCCGCAGAATCGAGAGGTCAAGGGAAACTGGTTGCGGAGGATTCTCTGCATTCACCCTTTGGGCGGGTGCGGATCATGTCCATGACTGTCAGACTGTGCAATCCTTCCGTCTTTGTTGTGGATGACAAATTCCGTGTGTTGATTCCGACTGATCTCTCGACCGCGATCAACGGCCTCTTGCTTGGTTTCTGTGTGGACCGAAGATCTTTGACCTCCAGCCTGCTTCACGTCCCACCCTCCTTTCGGATTCGGAACAACGTGCGTCTGCTTCGCCATTTCAACTCCTCCACTTGTGTCTTCTTACACTAGCTGTTTCGGCTTCAAAATCTCCGCGAACCTGCCGCCTTCTCTACAGCGCCACCAGCACCCCAAA
>JAHFSN010000194.1 GCA_023265735.1 Spirochaetaceae bacterium
CCCTGGCCCTTTTGAAGGGTATTCAGGTCGGTACCGGCGGGGGTCCAGGTGGAGGTGGCGTTGGTCCAGAGGGCAGGCACCACGCTGACGATCTGGGGCGCAATCTGGTCCAGGTTCGTGAGGAAAGACCGGCTGATGGTGGCCGGCAGGGAGACGCCTGCGGTCGATTTGACCGACGACAGCTGCCAGGTGTAAAGCGTCACCGCAGACCACGCCGCGGTGGGCGTCACGGTCACCGTCTTTTGGTCGGCCGACCAGCTGACCTGGGTTGAAGTCGAAGGGGAGAGAGAGAAGCCCGATGTGAAGCTGGTGGGATCGATGGGAGACCCAAAGGTCAGGACCAGCGGCTCCGCCACCGTGACCGAGGCCCCGTTGGCAGGACTCGAGCTCACCAGCTGAACCGAGGCTGCTGCGCTGACGCTGTAGAACGGAACCTCTTTGACGACCGTGAACTGACGCCCGTCGTCGAGGGTCACCTGACCGTTGAATTCCAGGTTGTAGCGCTTTCCCGGGGTCAGAGCCGGAACGGGCGAGAAGACCAGCGTGTTCCCCGACCACGAAAGGTCACCCGACACCGTACCTTCGGCCGAGGTGATGTTGAGCAGTCCCTGGGCTCCCGAGTGGTCCACGGGATCGGAAAACGTGACTCGAATCGAGTCGCCCGCGGCTAGAACCTGGTTGGGTGACCCCGGCGAAGTGGTCACGTTGAGGGGATTAAGGTTGACGAGGGCGTTGGGGCAAGAGGTGAGGATCAGACTCGCCGCCAGGAGAACGACCGCCCTACCGCACATCGACTTCCTCTCCCTCTTTGAGGAGCGGTGACGGAGAGTCGATAACCAGGTCTTTCGCCTGGGCCCCCGAAAGGACGGCGTACTGTCCCCCCTGGTCTTTGCCGAGCTCGACGTCCTTTCCAAAGACCCGCCCGTTCACCACGGCGTAAATCCGGGCCTTGTTCCCCCTCTTCTGGACCACGGCCGTTTCGGGGAGCAAGACGGTAGGCGCGGCAGCCCCCAGGCGAACCCGCACCCGGGCAAACATCCCCGGCTTGAACCGGGCCCCGGGGTTGTTGAGCCGCGCCTTCACCGAGACCGAGCCGCTCTGGGCGTCGATCAACGGAGAAACGAGCTCCACCCGTCCTTCAAACGTCTTCCCGGGAAAGGCATCAAGCTCGACGGTCGTGACCATGCCCTCGGTGACTCCTACCGCATCGTCCTCCTGCAACGGAAAGACCGCGTAGACGGCCTCGGTGTTGATGAGCGTCACCACCTTGGTGCCGGCCTGCAGGTGCTCGCCCACCTCCACGTACTTGGCTCCGACAATGCCGTCCATCGATGCCTGGATCAGCAGTTCATCGAGCATGGTCTGGGCCGAGGCCACGTCGGTCCGGGCGGCGTCGACCTTGGTCTGGGCGGAGTCCAATTCCGCCTGAAGGGTCAGGGTGTTGAGTCGGACCAGGCCCTTGGTGTTTTCGGCCGGGTCGGTGGGTACGGGCATTCCGTACGACGTGAGGTCTTCGTCCCGCAGGCCAATCCGCTTGGTTTCCCAGTCCTTCATCAGCCCCTGGTACGAAGACTCCTGGCTGGCGAGGTTCAGCTTGAGGCCGTCGAGGGTTTCCTGGGTGGTTCCGCCGGCCTCAAAGAGCTGCTGTTTGTTCTTGTAGGTCTTGTCCGACTCCTGCCACTCGAGCTTCTTCTGGTTGAGGTCGATCTGGGCCCTTTCGAGGGCGATCAGGCGCGCCTGGACCTGCAGTTGCCCTTCCCACAACTGGGCCTGGGCCAAGGTCACCGCGGACTTGGCCGTCCCTAGGGCCGCGTTGGCCTGGTCCTTGCGCATCTCGAGCTGGGGATTCTTGAGCTGGACCAAGGGCTGGCTGCGGTGCACCGTCGCCCCTTCTTTGACGAGGATTTGCGCGACGGTGCCCTCAACCAGGTTGGAAAGATCGGTCTTGTTGAGAAAGCTGATACTCCCGAAGCTCTCGATTTCCCGGGCCATCGATTTCTGACTGAGGACCAGCACCTTGACGTGGGGCTTCAGGGTCTGGACCACCACCGGAGGAGGGGCGCAAGACATGAGAAGGGTAAAAGCAGTCAGCAGGACGTAGGGAGTCTTCATGGCGCCTCCTTGGCGAGGTGCCCCAGGCTCCCGGGTTCCACATGCATGAGGCTTTCCAGGGTTCTCTCGGACTCCCTCACTTGAAGCACGGACTCCACCAGAGAAATCCTGTCCTTCGCCAATTGGGTCTCGCCTTGCAAGTAATCCAGCCTCTTGGCTTCTCCCAGTTCGAGCTGCTTGGCCAAGATGGCGTTTTTCTTTTCTTCGATTTCGATCGTATGTCTTTGCAGAGAAAGCTTTTCAACGAGCAGCCGATAGTCCCCCATGGTTTTCTCAAAGGAGTATCTGGTCGTCGCCTTCAATGTTCCTTCCTTGACCAAGGACAGGCTGTACTGGGCCTTGGCCGTGGCTCCGTTGACGATGCCCTGAACGCTGTCGAATACCCCGACCTTCGTCGAAGCCGACGAGGTACGGCTCTGATCCGGGGTTCCACCCAGACCTAGGGTCTGGGTGGTGGGGAAGGCGTCGCTGGGGAACGAGAACGTCAAGGTCGCGTTATAGGTGGGCGTCTGAAGTGGCAGCCGGGTCCCGGTGAGACCGTAGCTCGCTTCCAGCGAAATATCGGGCAGGAACCACGACTGGGCGTTCAGCATTTGGAAATACTGCTTGCGGAGGTCGAGCTTCTGCTGGGCCAGATCTTTGCTGGTATCAAGGACCAGGGCCAGCCACTGGTCGTTCTTTTCCGGAAGCTGGAGTCCTGGGTAGTCGGCGTCGAAGTCCCCGACGATATCGAGGGGGACCGATGAGTCGAGGCCCAGCAGATTTCCCAGTTGGAAGAGGGCGTCGCTCAGGGTTCGTTGAGACTGCTTCTTGTCCGTCTTGAGGGACGAAAGCTGGGTTTCCGCGTCAAGAAGGTCGATCTCCCGGGAAGACCCCAGTTCGACCTCCTTGCGGCTGATGTCCAGCTGCTTTCCCGCCAGATCGATCACCTGGTCCTGAATTTCCAGTTTTTTCTTTTCGACCAGAATCTGGTTGAACAGATGGCGGACCGAATCGGTCACCTGCTCCAGCTGAATTTGAAAATCCTTCTGGCCCGAGATGAGCTGGATCTTCGAAAGATCCTTCAGACGCCCGCCCCGCCCCGCGTCGAAAAGCAGCTGGGTCAGCGTGAGCCCCGCCTGCACCGACCGGGTGTCGGGAGAGTGGATCAGCACACTTTCATTCTGACTGTAGTTGACCCCCAGTTTGGGAAAGTACTCACGCAGACTCCACCGGTAGGCGTCCAGGGAAGAGTTCTCCTGGATGACGATGGACCGCAAATCGGGCGACGTGTCGATGGCCCGGGAAATGGCTTCGTCGAGGCCCACGACCACCGTCTCTTGGGCCCGCGGCGAAGCTGTGAGGCACATCAGCATGATTCCCACCACCAGAGAAACACGGCTCATTTTCCCTCTTGAATCCTCTTCACAAGCTGCTGGAACGCCGATTCCAAAACCTGTTCCAGGTAGTTAGCCGAGCGGAGGGTTTTCTTCGTCTCTTCCGAGTACGTCACCTGCCCCACTAGCTTGGGCTCGTCGCCCGTCGACCAAATCTTGAAGACCGCCGAAACAGAGTTGTACGTGTCGATGTCCACGCCAAATTCCCGTTCTTCCAGGCTCACCGTCAGGTCAAACCGGGGGGCCAAGGCCTCGCCGTCCATGGGGAGCCCCGACTTTCGGGCAGCCACCACCGCCAAATCGAGGGCCATCTGTCTGATGTTCCCCGTGGTCGGCCGGGTGGTGATGGCCAGGTCCTTGATCGTGAAGACCGACTCCTTGGTCAGGGGAGCCCAAACGAGGGCGTCCACCGCCGGAAACATCGAGGTGACGCACGAGGCAAGACCCAGGCAGGTCAAGAGGAGAAGATTTCGAAGGCTCGAGCTCGGCATGACATCACTCCTTGTGGGCCGGGGAATTAAGATCTTTCTGCAGTCGTTCGAGGGGTTTGCGGAGCAGGCTTCTCTCGGGAAGGATGGCCAGGGCCAAGACCAGCTCGGCCTTGGCCTGGGGCATATCGTGGAGCTGGTAACCGACCCGGGCCGCCTCGTAGTGAATGAGGGCCAGATCTTCGTCGGTCGTGGCGGCGGAGGTCAGAAAGTCCTTGGCACCGACGAGGTCGTTGCGATTCTCGCGGATCAAAGCCATTTGGTAGGCAAGCCGCGAGTCGTCGGGGTTGACCTCGAGGAGCCGGGCTAGCCGCCCTTCGGCCTCGGCCGTTTGGGACTGTTCCAACTCGGTGCGGATCAGCCAGAGGGCGGCTTCCACCGATTCGGGGTGATCCTTCACCAAGGAACCAAGCACCTCGTGGGCCCGGTTGTAGTCCCGTTGAAAATACAGCGCTCGGCCATAGAGAAGCCGCGCCGGGGCAAAACCTCCGGCCCGGGAAACGAGCTTACCCAAGGAGTCGACGGCTTGGGTCATCTGGCCCCGGCTGTAGACAATCTTCGCTCGGGCGTAGTCTTCCCACACCGTCGGATCGGGCTTCGCGGCACAGGCCATGGCAAGGCCCGCCAGGGGAATAAGCAGGGCGGCTCTAGCGGCTTTGAAGAACAAGGTTCAACCTCTCCTTGGCGCGACCGGTAGCTCCGTCCAACTCCCTCGACAGGGCCGTTCGTACCCCTGGGTCTGCGACCAATGCCTGCAACCGACGCAGGGCGTAGTCAGACGAGGGATTGTCGGCCAGCGACCACAGCTTGAGGATGGGGGCCAGGGTGCCCTGGGCGAGGGCCCGATCGACCTCGGCCAGGGTCAGAAGCGAAGCGGCCTGATCGTTGGGAAGCCCATAGCCCGCCGCCAGCGCTTGGCGGCCCACGAGCGACGCCGGACCCTGGGGCGCTAGGTTGATGACCTTTTCCGCCAGGGCGGCAAATCCGGGGTTCCGCACGTCCTTCCTCACATCCCGGAAATAGTGAATCAGGGACAGGTAATACGTGGGAAAGTCGTGGAACCTTCTCTCCAGATCGGCGTAG